>JAIKZO010000172.1 GCA_024682115.1 Lachnospiraceae bacterium | reverse complement strand
GTTCGGAAGAGAGATATTGGATTCAAGAGGAAATCCCACAGTTGAAGCTGAGGTTACTCTGGCAGACGGAACAGTTGCTCTGGGAACAGCGCCTTCGGGAGCTTCCACCGGAGAATTCGAGGCACTTGAGTTAAGAGACGGTGATAAATCGAGATATCTGGGCAAGGGTGTGACAAAAGCGGTTAACAATATAAATGAGAAAATCCGAGAGGTGATCCTTGGACTTGATGCGTCTGATACATATGCTGTAGATGCGGCAATGATCAAGGCTGACGGAACAAAGGATAAATCAAACCTTGGTGCTAACGCTATCCTGGCAGTATCTATTGCAACAGCACGTGCTGCAGCAAAATCACTGGATATACCTTTGTACAGATTCCTTGGCGGAGTACAGGGCAACAGACTTCCCGTACCGATGATGAACATTTTAAATGGCGGAGCTCACGCAGACAGTGCCGTTGACACACAGGAATTCATGATAATGCCTGTAGGTGCACCTTCTTTTAAAGAAGGACTTCGCTGGTGTGCAGAGGTGTTCCATTCACTTAAAAAACTTATCAAAGACATGGGTGATGTTACAGCCGTAGGCGATGAAGGCGGCTTCGCACCGAACCAGTTAAAGAGTGATGAAGATGCCATAGAAAAGATACTTGAAGCAATAAAGGCAGCAGGCTTTGAACCCGGCAGAGATTTCATGATCGCCATGGATGCCGCTTCTTCGGAGTGGAAGAGTGAGAAAGGAAAAGGGTTCTATAAACAACCCAAATCCGGAAAAGAATTTACATCTGATGAACTTATAGCTCACTGGGAAAGCCTCGTAGACAAATATCCGATCATATCAATAGAAGACGGTCTTGATGAAGAAGACTGGGAAGGCTGGCAGAGAATGACAGCTAAGATAGGTAATAAGGTTCAGCTTGTCGGTGATGATCTTTTTGTTACGAACACGACCAGGCTGAAGAAGGGTATAGAACTTGGTGCAGGAAACTCTATTCTTATCAAGCTTAACCAGATTGGATCGGTTTCTGAGACCCTTGAAGCTATTAAAATGGCTCACAGTGCCGGTTACACGGCAATATCATCACACCGTTCCGGAGAAACGGCAGATACAACGATCGCGGATCTGGCAGTCGCTCTTAATACATGTCAGATAAAGACCGGCGCTCCCAGCAGAAGCGAAAGAGTAGCAAAATACAATCAGCTGCTTCGCATAGAAGAACAGCTCGGAGATGCTGCGGTATATCCCGGTATGCAGGCATTCCACATTAAGAAATGATCATATTGAGATCAGTATCTGAACGACTATCGCACATAAGAGTAGCCTTCGGGCTACTCTTTTAATGGGGTTCGTCGCAGGAGCATTATCCCGACGATCCATGAAACAGGAGGATAAAGAATTGGGAAAGACACCGAAATTCGATCACATGAAGCTGATCGGACAGTACGCAGGAGGACATGCGCGACTTATAACACTCGGCAGATTCTTAGCCGGTATAAGTGCGATAGTTGTGCTCATTCCTTACTATGATCTGTGGAAGATAATACAGATAGCAGTTGAAGGACAGGATCTTTCACAGATAAAAATATTCGCATGGCAGGCGGTAATTCTGACAGTAGCGTCATTACTCATATATATTGCTGCTCTTTTATGTACGCATATAGCGGCATTCAGAGTACAGGCGAACATGAGAAGTTCTCTCATGAGACGGATATTAACGCTTCCGCTCGGAGTATTTGATGAAGACGGTACAGGCAAGATCAGACGTATCGTAAATGATTCCACGGCGGCGACCGAAACATTTATCGCCCATCAGCTGCCCGACAAAACCGTTGCCAAGATTACGCCGATCGGACTTCTCGTACTTATATTTGCATTCAACTGGAAGATAGGACTTATCTGCATGATACCGGCAGTTCTGGGGTTTGCTGTTATGATGTCCATGATGGGAAAGGGAATGCAGGAAAAGATGGCCGAATACCAGAATGCACTGGAAACAATGAGCAGTGAAGCGACCGAATATGTCAGGGGCGTTCCCGTCGTAAAGACATTCGGACAGACCATCCATTCCTTTAAGAGATTCAAATCCGCGATCGACGGATTCGGTAAATGGGCTACGGATTATACTCTCATACTCAGATGGCCGATGACCGGGTTTATGACCTGTATAAATGCGATATTTGCTTTCATAGTGATAGCTGCATTTGTATTTTCAAAGGACGGAACAACGACCGGACTGATACTGAATATCATGTATTACATCATCGTTACTCCTCTTGTAACCGTGGCGCTTACCAAGGTGGCTTATTCGGGTGAAGCGGAAATGACTTTGATAGATGCACTTAAGCGCGTTGAGTCGATAATGGAGATCGAGCCGCTTTCAGAGAATAAGTCCGGTAAAGCGCCGACAGATCATACGGTGGAACTTAAAAATGCTACATACAGGTACAAGGATGCGACAAGGGATGCCGTAAAAAACGTATCAATGAAGATCGTCCCCGGAGAGCATGTTGCCCTGGTAGGGCCTTCGGGATCGGGCAAGACAACACTTGCTGAGCTTATGGTCAGGTTCTTTGACGTGACTGACGGAGAGATACTTATAGGGGGAATAAACGTTAAAGACATAGCGTCTGATGAACTGATGAAACAGGTTTCTTTTGTGTTTCAGGACAGCAGGTTGATCAGAAAATCCATTTTCGAGAATGTCAGGATGGCTAAACCCGATGCATCTGAAGCAGAGGTTCTTGATGCTCTTAAAAAAGCACAGTGCATGGATATCATTGATAAGCTTCCCAACGGTATACATACGATAATAGGAGAAAAAGGAACTTATCTTTCGGGAGGTGAACAGCAGAGGATAACGATCGCAAGGGCAGTGCTTAAGGATGCGCCTGTCCTTATCCTGGATGAAGCTACAGCGTTTGCTGATCCGGACAACGAAGCCAGAGTACAGGCCGCTTTCGAAGAGCTTTCAAAGGGCAGAACACTTATAATGATAGCTCACAGACTGAGCACGGTGATGAATGCCGACAGGATATTTGTCATGGATGACGGGCAATGTACGGAAAGCGGTACTCACGAAGAACTGATGCAAAAGAACGGTCTCTACAGAAAAATGTTTGATGAATATTCAAGATCTGTAGAGTGGAAGGTTGGTGCATGAAGATGGTAGAAAGATTACAGCATAAATATGCCCTGTCCAAACAGGGCGCCAAAGATATGATCAGAGCCTGCATCAGTGTGACGATAACGAACATTGTTCTTATGATGCCGGCCGGTATCCTCTATTGCCTTATAAAGGATCTTCTCGAAGGAACACTTACAAAAGACAGAACAACATTTTATGTTATCGGATCCGCCATAGTGATCATTCTCATAGCGGTGACCAATTTCATACAATACAATGCCACTTTCCTGACGACATACAGGGAAAGCGGTGTAAGAAGAACTACTATAGCTGAGAAATTAAGAAAACTTCCGCTTTCATATTTCGGAAAGAAAAATATTGCCGATCTGACAACAAATATAATGGGAGACTGTGCACAGATCGAGACGGCTTCAAGTCATTGGATTCCGGAACTTATCGGTGCCGTCATTTCGGTATCATTGGTGGGGATCAGTCTTTTCTTTGTATTTGACTGGCGTATGGTACTTGCCAGCTTCTGGGTGATCCCGGTGGCATTTATCATCATAATAACCTGCTCAGGTGCGGAAAAGAATGCTGTCCGCAAGAACTCGGCGGTTAAACTTACAATGTCCGACGGTATACAGGAATGTTTGGAATCCGTAAGGGATCTTCGTGCAAACAATGCACAGGACCGGTATATGGATGAACTCGAAGGCAAGATCAGAAATGTGGAAAAAGAAGCACTTTATACGGAATTGAAGATGGCGGTGTATGTCAATTCTTCAGCCATAATACTTAAGATCGGGATCGGTACGACCGCAGTTGTTGGCGGTGCTCTTTTTGCAAAGGGTGAGATAACGATCCTTACCTTCTTCATGTTCCTTATGCTGGTAGCGAGGCTTTATGACCCGATGCAGATCACGCTTCAGAACTTTGCGGCTATAATAGCCTGCGGTGTTCAGTGCGAACGTCTCGATGAAGTTCTTTCTACCAAGACTCAGACAGGAAGCGAGGAACTGAAGAATAAGGGATATGATATCGTATTTGACCATGTAGGGTTCAAATATTCCGATGATACTGATGTATTAAAGGATGTAAGCTTTACCGCAAAACAGGGACAGGTAACGGCCCTTATCGGACCTTCGGGCGGAGGCAAGACGACAATATCAAGACTGGCAGCCAGATTCTGGGATGTTAATGAAGGCAGGATCACTCTTGGAGGAGAAGATATCTCGAAGATCGATCCGGAGACCCTTCTGAAGAATTATTCGATCGTATTCCAGGATGTAACACTGTTTAATAATTCGGTTAAGGAGAACATTCGTATCGGAAAGAGCGGCGCAACCGATGAAGAGGTGATGGAGGCGGCAAGACTTGCCAACTGCGAGGAATTTGTTGATCTGCTTCCTGATAAATATGACACTTATATCGGAGAGAACGGAAGCGAACTGTCGGGTGGAGAAAGACAGCGTATTTCGATCGCAAGAGCTTTTCTTAAGGATGCACCGATCATATTGCTTGATGAGGCAACGGCATCTTTGGATGCGGAGAATGAAACTGCCATACAGGAAGCTCTGTCACGACTTATAAAAAATAAAACAGTCATGATCATAGCTCACAGGATGAGGACGATAGCAAATGCTGATCATATCGTTGTGCTTAAGGACGGAGTTGTAGCTGAGCAGGGAAGTCCCAAGTTCCTTAACGGATATGACAGCATATACAGCCGCATGACAAAGCAACAGTTGATATCTCAGGAATGGAAGATGTAGAATAGACCCAGAGGTTTTTGGAATGGGAATAATCGAGTTACTGCTTCTGGCTATAGGTCTTTCGATGGATGCTTTTGCGGTTTCAATCTGCAAGGGCATAGAAACTAAAAAAGCCGGTTTTAAACATATCATGCTGTGCGGTATATGGTTCGGATGCTTTCAGGGACTGATGCCGTTCATAGGATATCTGCTTGGATCGAGGCTTGAATTCATAATCAATAAGATAGCGCCGTGGCTGGCGTTTATCCTGCTTAGCATAATAGGTATAAATATGTTAAGGGAAGCATTCTCTTCGGAAGAAGAGGACACGAGGGCAGGATTTGATATTAAGTCCATGTTTCTTCTGGCTGTTGCGACATCTATTGATGCACTCGCAGTCGGGATCACCTTTGTGGCGGTTCCTGTTGAACTGCTTAACGGGCAGGCTATGATAAATACCGTCATAGCCTGCCTTATCATAGCTTTTACGACATTTATCATTTCTTCTTTCGGGGTAAAGATAGGAAACATATTCGGCACGAGATACAAGTCGGGTGCCGAGGCAGCAGGTGGATTTGTCCTTATTTTCATAGGCCTTAAGATACTGCTTGAACATCTGGGTGTACTTGAATTCATGGGGAACTCGGATGTGCTTTTCGGCCTTCTTATTCCTTTCATCGGAACTGTTCTGGGTTCGGCACTCGTATTCATCACGGATAATGAGATAAAAGAAAGCTTTAAGCTTATCATGAACGGAATGGCGGGAGGCATCATGATGGCATGCTCCATGTGGACGCTCCTTTATCCGTCGATTCCCAAAGGAAAGGTAATAACTGCGGCAGCAGGGTTTATCATCGGCATAGGATTTCAGTATCTGCTTGATAAGGCCGTGCCGCATACACATGTATTCACAAACGCAGAAGAAGGTCCGTCCAACAGTCTTAAATATCCGTTTAAAGTAATGATGTCCGAGGTTATACATCACGTTCCCGAGGGAATGGCAGTAGGTATCGTGTTTGCCGGAGCGCTAAACGGAGCCGAGGAAGTATCACTGGTTGCGGCATTTGCACTGACCATAGGCATAGCCGTTCAGAACATTCCGGAAGGAGCTTTTGTTTCGACACCCATAAGATCCGGCGGAGAAGAAAAAGGCAAGTCATTCCTGATGGGTGTTATTTCGGGCATTATCGAACCGCTCCTTGGCATAGCGATGATGATCCTGGTAACAGCATTTCCGGGGATCCTTTTGTTTATAATGGCACTTACGGGAGGAGCTATAGCATTCCTGGTCATTGAAGAAAACATACCGTCTATGTGTACCGGAAGACATTCCGATAAAGGTACCATTTCGTTTTCCGTATTCTTTTGTCTTATGATGATCCTTACGTTCTGTGTGGGATGATGATCCAAAGAGTATTGATTTTGTAAATCATAAGTGATAATATGATTGAGGTTAGCAAAGACTAACCAAATATTTTGAGCAACAGGTACTCCGTGTAATAACGGAGTTATATAAAGAGATATGGTTAGCCAAGACTAACCACCAAACCCTAATAACCGAAAGGAGCGGGCAGGATATGCTGTTAACGATTTTTCTGTCGATCGTATTTTGTGTCGCGATAACATTGATGATGTTTTCGGCGGTGGCCTTTATTCAGGATATAAAATTTTTCTCTTCGGCACCGAAGGAAGCACAGGAAGCGCTTCTTCCCAGAGATAAGGAACTGTTTTACGGAGCAAGGACCATAGGATGGACGCTCATGATCTTCAGTATGCTCATGATACTGGGTACGGGTGTGATCTCGATCTGGGACGGCATAAGGAGCGGATTTACCTTCTGGCAGTTCTTCTTAAGATTTGTGTTGATATTTGATATTTACAAGATCTACGACATGATCTGCTTTGATTATTTTCTGCTGATGAAGTTTCATTTCTTCCAGTTTTATTTTCCTGAGATCGAAAGTGTGTATGCCAACAGAAAGTATGGATACAACATTAAGAGCCAGTTGCTGAAACTGCTCGTGATATTCCCGGCGGTATCAGCGCTCGCAGCGTGGATATGTACGTTTTTTGTAAGATAAGCTTATTTATCCGTTGGCAAACGGTTTAGATCATAAATGGATAACTATATGAAAAGTGAGGAGACAAAAATGGAAAAAAGCAATCGTCTGAATGCAAAAGATCTTATTAATGTAGGGATATACACGGCAATCTGTGCGGTTATATGCTGTGCGGTAGCCATGACCGGAGTTATTCCGATAATGATGGTACTCCTGGTCGTATTCGTTCCGATACTTACCGGAATACCTTACATGATGTTCCTGACAAAGGTTAAGAAATTCGGAATGATATTGATACTGAATGTTTTGATGGGGGCCTTCATGTGGGTCACCGGAATGAGCTATTATGCACTTATCGTGGGGACGATTTCGGGATTAGCGGCTGAACTTATATATCGATCGGGTAATTATAGCAGTAAGCGTTTAGGGATCATCGCGTACGCGATATCCGGTATATACTGCTGGGCAAACTACTTTGGTATCTTCTTTAATGCGGAAGCATATTTTTCAACCAGGCAGAATTTCGGTCAGGAATATATCGATTCGGTTACAAAAATGCTGCCGGCGTGGATGTGTCCCGTTCTTTTGGCGGTAGATATCATCTGCGGGATCATAGGCGGATGGATCGGAACGAAAGCGTTAAGAAAACATTTTGAAAAGGCAGGTATAGCCTGATCATGGAATACAGACTTGACAGAAATGTACATTCTTTATTGGATCCCAGGACAAAACTGCTCCTGCTTTTTACGAGTTCGGTGTTTGTTATCGGAACAGCCGGTGAAGCGTGGATGACGGTATTTTACTGGATACTGGTTTATCTCCCGGTTCTTTTGCTGTTCGTTGAAAAAGAGTGGAAGGCGGGACTGGTTGCGATCGCGATCTATATCGGGAGTTGCTATGCCCAGATGGCTCTCAGACACGATCTCAGCGCATTGGGATCCGCACTGGCTCTGATGCTGTTTATCATCACAAAGATACTTCCGACCGTCATACTGGCAAGATATATTGTAAAGACCACAAAGGTTTCGGAATTCCTGACCGCCATGAACAGGATGCATATTACGGATAAGCTTACGATCCCTGTAAGTGTTATCTTCAGATTTTTTCCTACCGTAGTGGAAGAGTCCGGAGCTATAAATGATGCCATGCGCATGCGCGGGATCGAGATGGGAGCCCAAAAAGCCACGGAAGCGGTAGAGTACAGGATGGTTCCACTCATTGCTTCATGCTCGATCATCGGAGAAGAACTGTCCGCAGCTGCCATGACCAGAGGTCTGGATGTAGACAAGAAGAGAAGCTGCATTTGGAGGTTAAGGTTCGGGATTCCGGATCTTATAATAATCATCCTGTGTCTGGCCTGTTTTGTTTGGTGGGGGATAGGAAGGTTTTTTGTATGATATGTTTTGATGATGTTTCCTTCAGATATGCCAAAGGACAGGAGAGCTTAAAGAATATCAATTTGAAGATAAATGACGGAGACGTGGTACTTGTATGCGGACCTTCCGGTTGCGGAAAATCCACATTGGTAAGGTGTGTCAACGGACTGATACCGCACTTTTATGAAGGAGATCTTACAGGAAGTGTCAGTGTGGACGGAATCGATATATCACAGACTACCTTAAGAAAGATCTCAAGGCATGTCGGGACGGTATTTCAAAATCCCAGAAGTCAGTTCTTTAATGTCGATACAACCAGTGAGCTGGCATTCGGATGCGAGAATTTCGGGCTGGAACCGGATGAGATAGAACAAAGGATAAACCGGACGGTAAACAGACATGATCTTGGGCCGCTGATGGACAGAAGCATATTTAAACTGTCGGGCGGCGAAAAACAGAAGATCGCATGTGCAAGCGTTGCGGTAGAGCCGATTGACGTGATCATCCTGGATGAGCCTTCGGCAAATCTTGACTACAAAGGGATATGCGAGCTTCAGAAAATGATAGAGGCCTGGAAAGAAGAGCATAAGACCATTCTTATAGCCGAACACAGGATATCATATCTTTTTCCGTATATAACCGGGGCTATCCTGATGAATGAGGGGGAGATCATAAAAGAGTATTCCGCCGGAGAAATGACAGCTTTATCGGAAAATGATCTTCATAAACTCGGACTGAGAGCGGAAACCATGCAGGATCCCACTGCCGTGGCTTTAGATATTCATGACGGATCAGAGAATGCGGAAAAACTGATACTGTCGAATATGAAATTCGCATACAAAGGAGAAAAGCCGGTATTTGACATTCCCAAAATGGAAATACCCGCCGGAGAAATAGTGGCCATTGTGGGAACAAACGGAGCAGGTAAATCCACTTTTTTAAGATGCCTGTGTGGCATGGAAAGATCGTGTAAGGCTACTCTTGATGTAAACGGCAATGTCTGGAAAAACAAAAAAAGAAGGCAGAGTATTTACATGGTCATGCAGGATGTGAATCATCAGCTTTTTACGGACAGCGTTCTTGAAGAGGTTATGATATCACAGGAGAAAGAGGATAAGGAAGAGGCTCTAAGGATACTGGAAGCACTTGATCTAAAAGAATATGCTGACAAACATCCACTGGCACTGTCGGGCGGACAGAAACAGAGAGTGGCGATAGCATCAGCTATCGCATCCGGAAGAAACATAATTCTGTTCGATGAACCCACCAGCGGACTTGACTATTATCACATGCTGCAGGTGTCGGAATTATTAAAACAACTTCAGAAAGCAGGCAGGACAGTCATAATCGTTACTCATGACGTTGAACTTATCAAAAATGCCTGTACCTGCGCGATCCCTTTTGCATCATAAAAAAATACTTGACAGTCAGATCCCGGGATGTTAGTTTATAGATGTTAGCGAACAATGTTAGCATACTATGTTAACTTAAAAGGGAAGGCTTATGCCAAGAGATAAGACAGTAAATCATATTAAGATCATGGCTGCGGCGAAAGAGGAATTCATGGAAAGGGGCTATGAGAAAGCGTCCATGCGCGGGATAGCCGACCGATGCGGGTTGACCGCCGCAGGAATATACCGGCATTGTACCGATAAGGAGGATCTTTTCTGTCAGCTGGTTTCTCCGGCCGAGGAGAAGCTTAAGGAATGGGCGAAAGGCCATATGCTAAGGTATGAGGAACCGTTGAAGAAGGGACGTAAGATCACCTGGCAGGATTCCAATATCGATATGATGAGAGAACTCGTTTATCCGAATATGGAAGACTACCATCTTCTGGTAGCAAAATCCAAAGGAAGCAGATATGAGACATTTCTACATGACATGTCGGAGGAATCACAGAACAGATTCCTTTCATATCTGGAAGAACTGAAAAATGTCGGAATAAAAACACCTGAAATAACACCGGCACAGTTACATCTTCTGCTGACAGCATATATCACGGCATTGTTCGAACCCGTAGTTCATAATTATTCTTATGAAGAAGCAGTCGATGCGCTGACAACACTTGAAAAATTCTTTTTACCCGGATGGAAACAACTGATGGGGATATAAAAAGAAATAAATAATTACATATATGAAACAAACACTCACCGTCTGGTTCCGTAAAGGGATCAGGCGGTGAGACCGTTTACGGGGTTAGCTAACAAAAAGGGCATACTGTTAACAATCAAGAAAGGGCATGAAAAACAATGAATGAAGAAGTTACACAGGAAGAAAAGAAATGGTTTGGCACACTGCTTTCTTATGCGAAAGGAAGCGGAGGAAGACTGGGAACGTCGGTTGTGTTCTCCATGATAAGTCTTATAGCGGGACTTATACCGTATTATTGCGTATACAGGATACTTGAACGATATATTGCGGGAAATCTTGATAAGGCGTACGTTCTGAATTTCAGTATTGCAGCGGTCTGCTTTTATCTGCTAAAGGTTGTCTGTTTCGGGATCTCTACGGGAATATCTCACTATGTGGCGTTTAATGTACTGGAAGGCCTGCGGTGTAAGGTCGCAGATGTGTTTTTAAAAGCTCCTCTCGGAGAGGTATATGCCCATTCGATAGGAGAGATCAAGGGTGTGATCGTAGATAAGATCGAGGATATCGAACCCCCGCTGGCACATGTGGTTCCGGAAGGAGCGGGACATATCCTGCTTCCGATCGTCTGTTTTATTGCACTTGTGATGGTAGACATACGTGTTGCACTGGCTGCTTTACTCGCATTACCTCTGGGACTTGTTTTCATGGCACTTACATTTAAGCTCAGCGGAAAAAACATGACAAAATACCAGGAAGCCAATGCACGGATGAGCAGTATGATCGTTGAATATGTAGAGGGTATCGAAGTAATAAAGGCATTTGGAAAAGCCGGGGTAAGCTATGAAAAGTTCGCAGGAGCCATCAAAAATTACAGAGATTTTGTTATTGAATGGCTGGAATCCACATGGGTTACGATGAAACTTGCTTTTGCATTTATGCCGGCAACGCTTCTTGGGGTTGTGCCTGTCAGCGTTCTGCTGGTTGGAAAGGGCAGCATGACAGTTTCCGAGATGGCGTTATCCGTAATGCTTGCCATGTCCATGGTGATAAGTATGGCTAAGATCGAGATATTCTCTAACGGATTAAGGCAGATGCAGTATACAGTACTGGAGATTCAGAAACTGTTAAAGATAAATAGCCTTGGAGAACCTGAAAAAGAGGTACTTCCGAAGAATTATTCGATAGAGCTTAAGGATGTTCATTTTACATATGATGAAAGTGAGGGAGAAGTTCTTCACGGTATCGATCTTAATATGGAGGAAGGAAGCTTTACGGCACTTGTCGGACCGAGCGGAGGTGGAAAATCCACGGTTGCCAAGCTGATCGCAAGATTTTGGGATGTCAGCAGCGGAAGCATCAGGATCGGAGGCGTGGATATAAAAGATCTGAAGGTTACGTCATTGGCAGATATCGTCAGTTTTGTTACACAGGATAATTTCCTTTTTTCCAGATCGATAATGGAAAACATAAGGCTCGGCAAACCGGATGCCACCGATGAAGAAGTGATACAGGCGGCAAAGGATGCATGCGCTGATGAGTTCATAAGAAAACTTCCCGACGGATATGATACTTCGGCGGGAGAAGCGGGAAAACGTCTGTCGGGCGGTGAAAGGCAGAGGATCGCAATAGCGAGAATGATGCTTAAAAATGCACCGATAGTTATACTTGACGAAGCTACAGCGTTTACGGATCCGGAAAATGAAACGAAACTTCAGGAGTCCATTGCCAATCTTACCAGAGGCAAGACTCTGCTCGTGATCGCACACAGACTTTCAACCATAAAGAATGCGGACAGGATCGTGGTACTAAATGACGGCCGCATAGCAGCACAGGGAAAACAGGAAGAACTCATGGAAAGCTCACCACTGTATAACAGGATGTGGCAGGCACATATCGGTGCGAGGAACTGGGCTGCCGGAAACGTAAAGGAGGCATAAAGATGTTTAAAACAGTTAAGAGAATTATAGACTGGTGCGGAGAGTTTAAAGCAAGCTTGTTTGTGGGATTCTTGTTTTCATTTCTGTCGTCATGGGCAGTTGCTGCTCCGGTGGCTTATGCAGGATTTGTGATAGGCGGGATCATAGAGGATATAAATAACGGAAAAAGTATGGATCCGATGCTTTGGATCAAAAGTTTCTTAGTCATAACAATGATGGTGCTGGCAAGATTTCTTTTTGACTATCTTAAAGCACGATTCCACGAAAAGATTGGTTACGAGCTGGTGGCCAGAGACAGACTGAAGATCGGAGAAGCACTTAAGAGAGTATCTCTTGGATACTTTCAGACTAACGATACCGGTGCAATATTAAATGCCATAACAACAGGACTGGCAACACTTGAAAATATGGGCATACGTATGGTAGATGGTTTTGTCGGAGGATATCTTAATTTTCTGTGTATCCTTCTGTTCCTTGTATTTGTAATTCCGGAATGTGCCCTGATAGCTGTGGCAGGTGTAGCAGTATCATTTATTTTCCTTCTGATGATATCCAAACACAGCGCGGATAATACCAAAGTATTGAATGCCGAAAACGAAAAACTGACAAGAGCGGCTCTGGAATATACCAGAGGTTTGCCGGTTGTAAAGTCTTTTGGAATGGAAGGAGCATCTTCAAGGGACTTTAAAGATGCCTGTGCCAGTGCCAAAAAGATCGCTTTAAAGATAGAATGGGGATTCATACCTTACAACTGTCTTCATATCTTCGCGCTGAAAGCAGCGAGTGTCTGGATGATCATTTCGGTTATGTATGCAGGACTTGCCGGAAAGATGGAGCTGTCCTGGGTGCTGATAGTATCTTTCCTGTCAATGTCTATCTTCAATTCGGTGGAACCTATAGCTGACAGCGCCCATGTATTATCGGTTATCAACAATGCATTCGATAAGATGGAGATGTTTTCGGATACCATGCTTCTTGATGCTGATGGAGAAGATTTAAGACCCGAAGGCTATGATATTGAGTTCAAAAATGTAGACTTTTCGTATTCTAATGCGGTATCAACAGAAAAAAGAAAAGTACTGAAGGATGTATCGTTTGTGATCCCGCAGGGGAGCACTACGGCTATCGTGGGTCCTTCGGGAAGCGGCAAGACCACGATCTGCAATCTGATCGCCAGGTTCTATGATGTTACCGAAGGGTCCATAACCCTGGGTGGTATTGATGTTAAGAAGTACAGTCTCGACAGCCTTCTTACAAATATCTCAATGGTATTTCAGAACGTATATCTGTTTAACGATACCATTAGGGCGAATATCTGCTTTGGAAGAGAGAATGTAACGGAAGAAGAAATGATAGAAGCAGCAAAGAAAGCCCGCTGTCACGATTTTATAATGGAGTTGCCGGACGGGTATGATACCGTGATCGGTGAAGGAGGCGGAACTCTTTCGGGCGGACAGAAACAGCGTATATCTATAGCAAGAGCAATATTGAAAAATGCTCCGATCATAATACTGGATGAATCGACGGCAAGTATAGATCCGGAGAATGAGCATCTGATACAGGGTGCTCTTTCCGAACTTTCAAAAGGGAAAACGGTAATAATAATCGCACACAGACTGGCAACGATCGAGGCTGCCGATCAGATACTCGTAGTGGATGACGGACATATCGCAGAAAAAGGAACACATAAAGAACTGGTAGATCTGGGTGGCAAATACGCAGGATTTGTGAAGATCCGTAAGGAAGCCGAAAACTGGCAGATCGCGTAAAAAGACCGGAAAAGTAAGCACATAAGAAGGAGTTGATTTTACAACGGAATAATGGTATCATAAAACGGTTAGCCGAGGCTAACCGTTTTGTGCTGCTATATAGATACAAAAGGGCAAAAGAGAATAATCAATGAAAATACTGATATATGGAGCGGGTGTGATAGGAAGTCTGTATGCGGCCCTTTTATCCGGAGCCGGCATGGATGTTACCGTATACGCCAGAGGCAAACGACTTCAGGAACTGCAGACAAAAGGCCTGTTATACAAAGAAAAAGGAAGTGTAAAAAAAGCGGATGTAATAGTCATATCTTCATTAACCTCAGATGAATGTTTTGATTATATCTTTCTGACAGTTCGCGAAAACCAGCTGATGTCGGCACTTTCAGAACTTAAGCATAATATAAGCCCGACGATCGTAACGATGGTCAATTCACTGGATAAATATGAAAAGTGGGAGGATATCTGCGGAAAAGGACGCATTCTGCCGGCGTTTCCCGGAGCGGGAGGAAGCCTTACAGAAGGTGTGCTCGATGCAGGACTGACACCGCAGATAATTCAGCCGACTACGATCGGAAGAACCGACGGACGCGAGAACAGACTGGCAGAGATTTTTGCGAAAGCGCACATTCCTTATCAGATCGTAAATGATATGCACAGCTGGCAGATCTGTCATCTTGGCATGGTCGTTCCGATCGCGGATGCATACTATGAAGCGAAGGATCCCGAACACGCAGGCAAAGATTTTTCCCTGATGAAAGAAACGGCTAATCGGATAAAGATGAATTTCCGGTGTATCAGGCATAAGAATATTACGTTGTCTCCGGCAAAGATGAACATATTTCTGATCCTGCCGACCGTGCTGACGGCAGTTATCCTGGGATTTGTTTTCAGAAGTGAATTCGGAAACAGATTTATGTATCAGCATTCCATGAAGGCACCGGATGAAATGAGGAGACTTCATGATCAGTTTTATTCATATATTAATGAACAGATAAAATAGTGATAATCATAGAAGTTGGCAGGAGGATGATTAAAGATGTCGGTAAAGATTATATCTTTAAAAGAAGAAGAAATACGTGATATAGGTAATGCGTTTGCGGATTTTGAATATGCCGAGTCGGAATTCGGTATGGCTTATCTTGGAAAAGACAGACAGGCGGTAAGCGATTACATCTGCGCCTATGTAAGGATGACCATGAGAGAGCGAACGCTTTATTCCACTAGTGATGAACACGAGGCATTTATCGCATTCAGTAATCCCGGAGCTAATATGAGTCTCGCCTCGGCGGCAGACATTTTAAAAACCGTACCGGGACGTGTGGATACAAAGCATTTATGCAGGATGGCTAAAGGCTGCCTTCATGCAGGCAAGAGCTATGGATCCATTCTTTCGAAGCTTAAGATACCACATATTTATGTCAGTATGGTTGCAGTGAGGAAAGAATATCAGGGACAGGGCTTCATGCGAAAACTCCTTGAGATAGCCTTCGAAGAAGGACGAAGACAGGCAGTTCCCGTGGTCCTTGATACGGATGCGCAGCTTAAGAAAGATAAATATGAGCATATCGGAATGAAATGCGTGGTCACACAGCATTTCGAGGACGGAGTGGAACTGTATGGCCTTGTTTATGAGCCTGACAATATTCCGAAAGAATGGAAGAGCGATGTCGTGCTTGATGATATGAAGATACTCAGCGCTCATAACAATAATATATGGGACAGATATGCTCCCGTTTACAACAGCTTTGTTACAGGAACACCCGGAAACAAAAAGGCATACGCAGCGATATATAAGCGTATCAGGTCGGTGATAAAGGACAAAGAAGTGCTTGAACTTGCAACCGGTCCCGGGGTTATCGCAAAACAGGTTGCCGATGAGGCTAAAAGTATGATCGCTACGGATTATTCCGAAAAGATGCTGGCTGTGGCAAGGAGGGGAATAGTCCCGAAGAATCTTAAGTTTGAATGGGCTGACGCTTCCGCATTGTCATACGATGATGACAGCTTTGATGTGATCATCATAGCAAACGCACTGCATGTGATCCCGCATCCGGAAAAGGTCTTATCAGAGATCAGAAGAGTCTTAAGAAAAAACGGATTACTGATCGCACCAAATTTTATACACGATAATCAGAAGAAGGTAAGTGAATTATGCAGTAAGGCTCTTTCTCTGGCTGGAGTGAATTTTGAAGCTAAATGGGATGCTAAAGGATACATCGGTTTTCTTGAGAAAAACGGATTCAGAGTTGATCATTCAAAACAGTTATCATCAACCATACCGTTGATGTATACGGAATGTACTATACCGGATGAAAGGAAATAGAAAATGACAAAAGTTGAATTGGGAAAAATATATAAGAGAATGCTATGGGTTATCCCGAGCATGCTGTTGGCTATGATCGGGGATTACTGCATGGGTATAGAACCCAAAGACAGTACGGAGATATCGGAGATAATATCATCCGGATGGCTTACCATAGCCGACTGGCGCATAGCAGTTTCAAACATAGGAGGCCTGTTCTGCGTTATTTTCTATACCATGGCGGCACTGCCTTTTGTGGATTTTCTTAAAGCCCGTATTTCCGGGTGTGACAATAAAACGGATAAGCGTCTTATACAGATGTATATCGCAGGATTGATACTCGGGGTAATGAGCTTTATGTATTTTCACCTTGAATGCGGAACACTGATCCATAATTATAATGTCATATACGAGGCAACAGGAGGCAATACGGAGCTTGCAATTACGGAATGGAACAGGTCTTATATGGTGCAGATCGTTCCCTACTGGGTAACATTCTTTGCGTTTGAACTGGCTGTTTTGGTCGGATGGATAGCATTGATACTGAGAGGGACTTTTGAACTTAAGAAAACGTGGATACTGGCTGCGCCTATGGTCGTTGCAGGAATAGGCTACCTTATTGAGATCTTGTTTCCCTGGAACTTCAACGGTTTCTGTTCGGGATTTGAAAGCCTGGGATGGATGATAATGTTCCTTGGAGCGAGAAAAATGGTAAGGCAGGAAATAGAAGGAGAAAGATAGCTATGCAATTTGAAGAATTTGGAAATATGTCAGGTAAGACACTGATGCTGTTACCGGGAACATGTTGTGACTGGCAGACAAATTTTCAAAAGGTGATACCGACACTTTCGGAGAAATATCATCTGATCTGTGTCAATTATGACGGCTTTGACGGAAGCGGAGATATATTCCCGGATATGATCACAGTAACTGAAAAGATAGAGGATTATATTATTAAAAACCATGGGGGAAGAATTGATGGAGCTATCGGTTCCTCTCTTGGGTCGAGCTTTGTAGGACAGCTGATCATGCGAAAGAAGATCCATATGGATCATGGAATCTTTGGCAGTCCGGATCTTGATCAGAGCGGGAAGGTTTCTGCGTGGCTTCAGAGCAAACTTGTGGTACCGCTTCTTACAAGCTTTACGAAAAGTGAGAAAAAACAAAAGAAAACCAAGGATTCTCTTAAGAAGATCTTCCTTATGGATGATGAAGCTGCGGATGAATTTATGGCATGTTTTTCAAAGTTCAGTCCCGAGTCGATAAAAAACGAGTATTACACCGATCTGCTGACGCATCTGGAAGATGACATTAATGTGGAGCATACAAGAGCTCATTTTATATACGCCAATAAGATGGGAGAAAAATATCTGAACAGATATAAGAAGTATTTCCATGATCCGGATATCAGAGAGTTTAACATGCAGCACGAGCAATGGCTGTTCGGCGGAGAAGAGTATGCCCTTCCGGTCCTTAAAGTGATCGATGAATTTATGGAAATGCCGGTGTGAGAGGAGAGAAAAGATGAAATATTCAGGCATGCCATCTGCTATGTGGATGTTATATAAAAAGTCTTTCAGAAATCATCTGGTTTCTGATCTTGGATTTACCGATGAAACTGCAAACAGGATAACAAAACAGGCAAAACCAAAGTTCAGACAGATCATAGAAAAACTCCCGGAGTTTGAAAAAGCAGACAGATTCAAGGCAAATATAGTTAACTGTGCTTTGCTCGTAGCTTTTTTACAGTGTATGGACAGAAGGCCGACAGTAGATGAGTTAACGGACTTTTATGAGGCTGCAATGACAATGACAGCGACGAAGATCTTCTGTAAAAAGGGAGGAAAGCTTAAGTTCACGGATAAAGACATAGAAGGGATGAAAGCCACTGCGGCGTTGAAAGCGGCTGACCGTAATCCGTATTCATGGAATATGGACTACATTCCGTATGATGATGACAGCGGATATGAAGCAAGGTTTTACAAGTGCGGAATTTGCGTTCTCATGAAGGAATATGGCTACTATGATCTGGTTCCTGCGATGTGTCATCTCGACTATACGATGAGTGAACTGGGAGGAGCTTCGAACTTTGTAAGAGAGTATACGCTTGCATCAGGCGGGCCGTATTGCGACTGCGGATATAAGAAGAAGAGGATCTGATCATGGAAACAAATGAAATGAAAAAATACCACATAGAAAAGAACACTGTTCAGGAAACACTGATCATTCCCCTTTATGGAAGAAAAGTCTGTTCCGATCGTTTTCCGAATCTGTTTAAAGATCCGGAAGCAGAACGCATATGCAACATGCTGGATTATGATTTCGCCCAAAAGGGCAAGAGAATGGAATCAGGTGCAGGCCTGTTCGGAGCGCTCGAGGTCGCACAGCGACAGTATGATATCGCCTGTGAAGTGAAAGATTATATAAAATCGCACCCGAATGCGGCGGTTGTCAATCTCGGTTGCGGCCTGGATGATACTTTTCGAAAATGTGATAACGGAATCTGCAAGGGCTACAACATCGATATGCCTGATGTGATAAAAGTCAGAAATGAACTTATTCCTGAAAAGGACAGAGAAAAGAATATCGGATGTGACCTGAATGATGAAAGATGGATGAATGAGATCGATGGCAGCGAAGGAGCGATATTCTACGCTACCGGTGTGTTCTATTATTTCAAAAAAGAAGATGTTAAGACTCTCTTTTGTAAGCTTGCCGCTCGTTTCCCGGGGGCTGTGGTCGTTTTTGATACCTGCAATCAGAGGGGCGCAAAGATGATGACAAAGACCTGGCTTAAAGAAGCAGGGATAAGTGATGTTAAAGCATTTTTCTCTTTGGAGGATCATGCGGAGCTTAAAAACTGGAGCAGTGATTTTAAAAATGTTTCCGCAAAGAGTTATATGCGGGGTTACAGGGACATATATAAATATGTAAGTTTCTTTCACAAACTGATGATCAGATTCTGTGACAGCATTGTTAAGATGGTGATAGTAAAAATAGAATTCAGATAGTGTGAGGTGATTATGATGTGTGAACATGTTCAGATTTATGAGTTGCCTTATTGCAAACCGGTAAAGGAATGGCTTGCCCAAAGATATGGCGAAAAGGCGGATGAAATCTGGGAAAAGACTGTAGAACAGTATAATGCATACCTTACCGACCTGCCGGATTATGGCGGGAAAAAGAACGGGCACGCCATGGCTATTTATGGTGGCCTGCTTGTATTTTCATTGTATCCTTCGCTCCCTGACCAGCCACCGGTTTCGGAATTACGGGATTTTGTAACAAACCTGTTTATGGGGAACTTTGTAAACTTAGGAAAGATATTTGATCTGAATCGGTCCCTTGATATGAGGATCATAGATAAGGTCTTCAGAAGATCCGGGAACAGAGACCGAAAGGATATTGTGAATTACCCGGAAGGGTTTATCAACGTTGATGAGCCTTATGATAAGAAAAACCATGTGGCAAGATATAGTTTTACGCAGTGCCCGAATGCCGAATTTGCAAAGAAACATAATCTTCTGCACGTATTGCCGTTAATGTGCAACAGTGATTTCTTTGGTATAGAGCAGATTCACGGAACGCTTATCCGCTGCGGGACCTGCGGGAACAGTGACAAATGCGATTATTGTGTTGTTGGATGTAACAATCCGATCGCAAAGGAATATGAGATCGTAACCGATGAGAACGGATTCCTTGTGAGCAGGAAAAAGAATAATGTGGATTAAGGAGAACTGAATCATGGAGACGGAATACAGTAAACCTGACTGGAAAAGAACAGCGCATTTATTTAAGCTGGGGATCTTTGCATCACTTCTGGCACTTATAGGCGGTGATATGCTGCTGGGATGGGGGACCGTGGATCTTTCACTTACAGGTATGGAGCAGTATTTTTCAAGGTACGGTACTGTTTCCGATACGAGGATATTCTGGGCAGCAACGCTTGGAATGATAGGGATATCGATCGAAACGATGTGTTTTTTCGGAATATACCGCGTCATTGCGGCAAGATCTGATAAATATGCACATGCATACAGAGCGGGACTTATAGGCATGCTGATATCCGGCCCGTTTTGTCATGTTATGTGCTGTGCAACGATATATCATCATAACGCTGTGGAAAGGATTAATCCGGCCATAGCCATAGATGAGGCTCTGCAATTCTTAAAATTGTTTCTTGTACCGGTCTCTGTTATTTTCTTCGTATTCTTTCTGATCATGAATATAGTTCAGATAACAGCATTTGCTAAAGGTAAAACACCTTATCCAAGATGGTGCTGGGTATTTACGATGCTGACAGGAATATTGGATATCGTGATCATGAGGATGGCCGGTAATCACGCATGGGCGTATGCCCTGTCAACCGGATGGCTAAGTGTCGGAAGTCTTATAACATTTACGGGGCTCCTTTTGAATATGCC
>JAIKZO010000138.1 GCA_024682115.1 Lachnospiraceae bacterium | reverse complement strand
TTACGAATTGCCGGAAGGCTATCATTTTGTTGAACCTGAAGATATAGATCCCGTTAAGATCGGAAAGCTATGCTGGTATGGATTTGATCATGGGGACAAGGGGGAATTTGTAAACTGGGACAAACAGGATACATCCTTTGACTGGACTCCGGAAAAATCCTATAAAGATTGTCTTGGTGACATCATGGCGCCGCTCCCGCATGCAACACATGAATATGACATTATCATAGCCGATGAGCAGGGCGAATATGTTTGCTTTTCAGGGATGTGGTGGGTACCTCAAAATAAACTGGCCTATATGGAGCCTCTTTGCACAGCTCCCGAACACAGACGAAAAGGTCTTGCCACTGCTGCGCTGACTGTTCACTATCGCAGGATGAAGGCTCTTGGTGCAACACATATGACGGGTGGTGGCGATCCTTTTTATGAGAAGATCGGATATGGAAAGGGATTGCACTGGAGTTTTTGGAAAAAGTATGAAAAAGGAATAAACGGATGAGAAAAGAGTTTTTGGCCGTGTTCAGCGGATTTCCGGATCATCATTTTTCGGAAGAGATAGCGAAAAGGCTTAAAGAAGAACTGACAGAGCGTAAGAGCATCGTTTTCATCACGGCCTGTCCGTTTGAATATGCACAGAATGATGATGATTGTGATGGTATGTATGAAATGTTCGCCGAACAGGGCATGTCGTTTGAAAAGCACTGCGTTATAGATAAGCGGACAGAACCTTCGGAGGCAAAGACGCTTGTTGAAAATGCCGACTGCATATTTCTTATGGGCGGAGGTGTCTGTGAAGAGCAGCTTGACCTGATCAAAGAGAAGGACTGTTACGAGGCGCTGATAGAGAGTCATGCGGCGATCTTCGGTGTCAGTGCGGGATCAATGAACATGGCACGGAATACGGTGGATTTCCTTGAGTCCATGGACCCTTATCCCGGGCTGGGATTTACGAACATTACCGTTAGCTGTCATCATGATCCGGAAGATACCCGGCGATACGAACATACATTGAAAATGTCCGAGACACGAACGGTTTATGCCATGGAGGATCTGAGCGCTTTCTTTATCAAAGGCGGGAAGATAGATATCGTAGGAAATATATTCTGCGTAAGGGACAGACAGCTGCACCTGATCACACAGGACGATATACATGAGTTGGAACAGGATGAGTTTCGAAGAGTATTCGACACGATTCCGGATCAGTTTGATAAATTCCGCCCAAGGTACAGTGAAGAACTGTTTGCTTTTCTGAATGATCGGGTCGGTATCGGTTCCGAAAAGAGAGTTCTGGAGATAGGACCCGGAACGGGGCAGGCGACTGAGCCCGTGCTCAGGACAGGATGCGAATACCATGCCATCGAGCTCGGAGAGCACCTGTATCGTAAAATGAAAGAAAAGTACGGAAAGCTTCCGAATTTCAATATATTGAACGATGACTTCATCACACACGATTTCGGTGATATGAAGTTCGATATGATCTATTCCGCAGCCACGATCCAGTGGATCCCCGAAGAGATCGCGTTTTCCAAAACATTTGAATTGCTGAAACCGGGCGGAACGCTTGCGATGATGCTGACTTCATCCGAGTACAGGTCGGATAACGAGCCTTTGTTTGAGAAGATCCAGGCACTTTATGATAAATACTACAAACCTGAAATTCCGTACACACACGGGAAATTCAACTATACGGCCGCGCCCGTATATGGATATTCGGATGTTGAAAAGTATGAGTTCAAAGGGCAGCGGGTGTTCACTGCGGATGAATATTTAGAATATAACGGAACGCATTGTGACCATATCGTGATACCCGATCCAATCCGTAAGGAGTTCTTTGATAAACTGAGAAGCGCCGTACTGGAAGCAGGAGACAGGATTGTGTTCAACGATACCTATATCCTGTATCTTACGAAAAAGCCGTAAATGCAGAGCCGAAAGGTGGATTGCTAACGAGATCCTAAAATATCCGCAACATCTTAAAGATCACAGATCCCATTATATAGGTGTAAAGCACTTATATAGTGGGATTTTTTTATCCCTGTCAGATGAGATTCGGGAGGATGAGTCATGAAGCAGAAAACAATAAAAATTGATAAAGTAATAAACACGGAAGCCCTTGCAACAGAGTTGATACTGTTCCTTAAAAAATGGGGAATGTGGAAGGATATCTGTATCTATACGGACAAAATGAGGTATTCTGATGATCGCACAGCTGTATACAAAGGGATCACCGGTGTGATGTTTGAGGAAAACATCGATCCCGAAGATCATATGAAAGACCATAAAGGAAGAAGTTATGCCAATCCGGAACATATCTTTGACATGACATATGAAGGACCGCTTTACATGCTGCTGACTTACGGAGAATACGAGCCGGACATACAGGAAATATCCGAAGAAGGGTGGAAATATATTCAGGAAAATACCGATATCATCACAGATATTATCCGGGAAAACCATGATGTTTCATCTCCGGAAGAACTGGCAGAAAAGATGTGGGATGAGGTGTTTGACAATCCCAAACTCTCATACTGGGATCCTCTGGAATTTGATACATGGGATGATTATAAAGAACTGTATTTCGAAGGAGCAGAAAACACCGAGGCATGGAAATGCTTTGATACATATGAGGAATACCGCGCTGCAAGGGATGCCGGAGCGGAAAACTATTATTCCGCTTACCCGGAAAAAGTCAATTCAAGATGGGAAGAAATGGTCAAAGAGGCAAGGCAGATCATAACGGAGTATGGATTTCCGAACAGTACGCTTTTAACTGAACTTAAGAGTCAAATCTATTCGGGATTTTCAGATATATTTGAAAAATACGGACTCTGGTATGAATTTTGTACGGGATGGTCGCAAACCTGTTACAGAATTTAGCCGATATACAATATGGATGATTATCTTCATGAAAAGGATTTCAAGACCGGATACAGGGAGGTGCGGTATGAAGATAGGCGAAGCAAAACCTATATATTACGAAAACAGAAGAGAACTTGTCGATCAGATAAGAACGCTTTACGACAGAAAGACCGAGGCGGAAAAGAAATACCGTTTGACGGGTGACAGTGCTTTTTCCGAAGAGGCGGCCACTCTCGAACTGTCACTGGATGCGACTAACAAGGCGTTTGAGGATAACCAGAAAGTCCTTGATTCGCTGGTAGAGCAGGAAGTTTCCATCATGAACATGGAAGCCTCAAAACAACAGGGCGAAGCCATGGAAAAGGAAGTCGAGAATCTCGGAAAGATCATGACGGTTTTTCGAAGACTGGCCAAGGGAGATATAGTTCCCGCGACCGATGAAAAGAAACTGATGGAATATGATGACAAGATGTATCAGATGGCCAAGAACATGCAGATGATGGCGATGCGTCTTGAAAAAGAAAGAAAAAGACATAAGTCGATGTGGGAGGATGAAGAAAAGGCCGAGAATCCCGATCCGGAAGAACTGGCCAATAATTCGGAATTTGCGGGAGATCTTCCCGATATAGAGATACCTTCGGTGCCCGACGGGGCAGGAGCCGAAGGAGCAGGATCAGGCGGAGAGTTGCCCGCATAGCCTTTTTTGCCTGCGTAAGTAAGACTGTGTTATAATCAACGATATGAATACTGAAAGAGAAATAGAATTATTTGTTCCGGGAAGACTGTGCCTTTTCGGAGAACACAGTGACTGGGCCGGAACAAACAAGACAATGAACGCCGATATCGTACCCGGATGCGCTATAGTAACAGGAATAGAGCAGGGTATATACGGAAAGGCATCCGCATCGGAAAAATTCACGGTGGAAAGCACTTTGCCCGAATATCAGGGTGAGTTTTTCGAATGCGAGATGGACATGACGAAGCTTAAGAACGCCGCCAGGGGAGGGGGCTTTTTTTCCTATGTTGCAGGCGTGGCTTCCTATATGTGCGAATGGTATCATGTCGGAGGCATAAGGCTCTGCATAACAAAAATGGATCTCCCGATGAAGAGCGGGCTTTCTTCTTCTGCGGCCATATGCGTTATGGTTGCACGCGCGTTCAATATCATCTATGACCTTCATCTTAATACGATGGGAGTTATGAATATCGCTTACTGGGGTGAACAGAGAACTCCTTCACGTTGCGGAAGGCTCGATCAGGCATGTGCTTTCGGAGTCAATCCCGTGTCGATGGTATTCGACGGGAACGAGATAGATGTTGACAGGATCACCGTAAAGTATCCGCTTTACTATGTTTTTGCCGATCTTATGGCGGGCAAGGACACGGTTAAGATCCTTGCGGACCTCAACAGGGCTTATCCGTTTGCACATAATGAAAAAGAAACGGCTCTTCATGAAGCGCTGGGTGAAGATAATGCGAAGATAACAGATCTTGCAAAGAAATACATATCCGAAGGAAATTCAGAAAAACTCGGGGAATTAATGATCAGTGCCCAGAAGCTGTTTGATGAAAAAGTGGCCCCGATGTGCCCTGAAGAGCTTACCTCTCCGGTACTGCATGAGACGTTAAACGACGAAAAGATAAAAAGCCTTACGTACGGAGGCAAGGGAGTCGGATCTCAGGGTGACGGTACCGTCCAGTTCCTTGCTAAGGATGAAGAGACACAGAAACAGCTTGTCGACTATCTGGAAAATGTTAAGGGGATGAGAACTTTTGCCCTTACATTAAAGCCTAAGAAGGCCATAAGGAAAGCGATCATTCCGGTGGCGGGATTCGGAACAAGGCTTTATCCCGAGACCAGAGGAGTAAAGAAGGAATTCTGTCCGGTAGTCGACTACGACGGACTTCTTAAACCGGGAATCCTCGTACTGCTCGAGGAACTTGAGAAAGCCGAGATAGAGCAGATATGCCTTATCCTCAACAGGGAAGAACAGGCTTATTACGAAGACTTTTTCTTCAAACCCATATCACAGGAGCATTACAATAAACTTAACGACTCCATGAAGAGATATGAAAAGAAGATAGGAAAGATCGCATCAAAGCTGACTTTCGTTTATCAGGACGAACAAAAGGGATTCGGACACGCCGTTTATCAGGCTAAGGAATTTGCCGCGGGAGAAAGCGTTCTGCTCCTGCTCGGAGATACGATATACAGTTCGAATTCGAATATACCGTGTACAGTGCAGCTCATCGATGCATATGAAAAATACGGACAGAGCATGATAGCGGTATCGAACGTTCCCCTTGATAAGGTCGGAAATTTCGGCATATTCTCGGGAGTCTGGGAGGATAAGGAAGAGACGATATTAAAGCTTACCCGTATCGAGGAAAAGCCGTCATCTACGCTTGCGAAGGAATACCTTTCCGTTGCATCAAGGAAGAACCCGGAGAATTATTTCGGAGCTTTCGGAGCATACGTGATAACGAACGAAGTATTTGACAGGCTTGATGAAGCGATAGAAAAAAACCTGACCAACGCAAAGGGCGAGATAGAGCTTACGGATGCCCTGGCCTACGTTTCAAAAAACAGCGGAATGTACGCCTGCCTCATAGACGGAACCTCATATGATCTCGGAAATCCCGAATCGTACAGAGCTGCGGTAGCTTCATTCGGTAAAAAAGACTGACGGACTGCGGCATGATCCGGAGAGAAGGATCGTGTCGGCTCAGCCACAAAATATGGTGTCCGGACAGGACGGAAACAATAAATATAGTTGAAAGAAAACCCGTATTGAGATAAAATGAAACTTGGTATGGGTTTTTTGTTTTGATCAGGAGGCAATAACTTGAAAATAGCAGTAGCCGGAACAGGATATGTCGGAATCTCAATGTCCGTACTTCTTTCACAGCATAATGAAGTGAAGGCTGTGGATATCGTGCCCGAAAAAGTTGAAAAGCTCAATAAGGGGATATCTCCGATCGCGGATCCCGAGATCGAGGACTATCTGGCAAATAAGAAACTTAACCTTGTAGCGACGCTTGATGCGGATGAAGCATATAAAGATGCGGATTATGTCATAGTCGCAACACCTACGAATTACGATCCCGACAGGAACTTTTTTGATACGAGAGCGGTTGAAGCCGTTATAGAAAAAGTCCTGGCGGTAAACGATAAAGGATATATCGTGATAAAGTCAACCATTCCGGTAGGCTATACCGCCCATGCGAGAGAAAAATACAAATGCCCGAGGATCCTTTTTTCACCCGAGTTCTTAAGGGAATCAAGGGCTCTTTATGACAATCTTTATCCTTCCAGGATCATCGTCGGTTACGGTGAGGACGAAGCTTCAAAGGAAGCGGCGCGGATATTCCTTGAACTCCTTAAGGAGGGTGCCGAAAAAGAAGATGTTCCCACGCTCCTCATGGGATCAACGGAAGCCGAGGCGGTCAAGCTTTTTGCAAACACCTATCTCGCACTAAGAGTGGGATATTTCAACGAGCTCGATACATATGCCGAGATGAAAGGACTTGATTCAAAGCTCATCATCGAAGGTATAGGATATGATCCCAGGATAGGGAATTTTTATAACAATCCCTCGTTCGGCTACGGCGGATACTGTCTTCCCAAGGATACGAAACAGCTTCTTGCTAACTACGGGGACGTGCCTGAGAACCTGATAGGGGCCATAGTCGAGACCAACAGGACCAGAAAGGATTTCATAGCTGATCAGATCCTCAAAAAGGTCGGCTACTATTCATATAACACTGCAGCTTATGACAAGGCGCAGGAAAAAGACGTAACTATCGGAGTCTACAGACTTACGATGAAATCGAATTCCGACAATTTCAGGCAGAGTTCGATACAGGGGATAATCAAGAGGGTTAAAGCCAAGGGTGCGATAATCGTGATCTACGAGCCCACGCTCGAAAACGGCACGACTTTCTTCGGAAGCAGGATAGTCAACGATCTTGACGAGTTCAAGAGGATATCCGATTGTATTATCGCCAACAGATATGATGCGGTTTTGGATGATGTAAAGGATAAGGTATATACAAGGGATCTGTTTGCCAGAGACTGATAAGTATTCTTAGTACACCAGGAGAGTATCATGGATTTTTCAACTATGTCCAGATCGGACATAAACCGGTTTTATATCAACGAAATGCGGCCGGCCTTAAAGAAGAAGGCTGTTTTTTCGGACACCACGGCTAATTATGTGAGCCCGGACGAACCTAATCCTTATTCAATGGTGAACATCAAACTCAGGGTTGCGGTAAATAATATCGATAAAGCCTATCTGGTGCACGACGGCAACAGATTTCCGATGTTTTCGGAAAGCAAAGACGATACTTTCGAATACTTCAACTGCGAAGTTGAGATAGATGACAGGGAATTCCGTTATTATTTCGAGATATATGCAGGCAGAGTGATCTGTATATACGATACGAGAGGTGTTTCCAAGAGGCCTTCCGATGACGCGTTCTTCAGGATCATCCCGGGATTCAGGACTCCGGCATGGGCCAAGGGCGCGGTAATGTATCAGATATACGTCGACAGGTTTTATAACGGTGACCCGTCGAACGATGTTCTGACCGACGAATACGAATACATCGGCGGACATACCGAACACGTTGATGACTGGGACAAATACCCGGCAACGATGGGTGTCAGGGAATTCTACGGCGGAGATCTTCAGGGAGTTCTGGATAAGATGGATTATCTTTCCGACCTGGGGATAGACGTCATCTACTTTAATCCTCTTTTTGTTTCCCCTTCAAATCACAAATACGATATTCAGGATTATGATCATATAGATCCTCATTTCGGAAAGATCGTTCATGACGAAGGCGAGCTTCTTAAATGGGACATGCATGAGAACAAGGATGCAACCAGGTATAAGACGAGGGTAACGGATCAAAAGAACCTTGATGCATCCAATGCGCTTTTTGCCAAAGTGGTAACCGAAGCTCATAAACGCGGGATGAAGGTCATCCTCGACGGAGTCTTCAATCATTGCGGTTCTTTTAATAAGTGGCTTGACCGTGAGAGGATATACGAAGGTGCCGAAGGATATGCCAAGGGTGCATATATCGACAGAGACAGTCCGTATCATGATTATTTCCAGTTCCACGATCAGAACAGATTCCCCTATAATCCGACTTATGACGGATGGTGGGGTCATGATACGCTTCCGAAACTTAATTACGAAAACTCACAGGATCTGTTCAATTATGTAATGAGGATAGCGGCAAAATGGGTTTCTCCTCCGTATAATGCGGACGGCTGGAGATTGGACGTTGCGGCAGACCTCGGACATTCACCGGAATACAACCATTATTTCTGGCAGGAGTTCAGACGTGCCGTACATAATGCAAATCCCGAGGCTATAGTTCTGGCCGAACATTACGGTTCTCCGAGAGCATGGCTCAACGGACGTGAGTGGGATACCGTCATGAACTACGATGCGTTCATGGAGCCCGTTACATGGTTCCTTACCGGTATGCAGAAGCATTCGGATGATTTCAGGGGCGACCTTCTCGGTAATGCCGACAGCTTTATCGGTGCCATGAATTATCATATGGCTGACTTTACGAATCCTTCGCTCCAGATGGCAATGAACGAGCTTTCGAATCACGATCATTCGAGATTCCTTACAAGGACGAACCGTAAGGTCGGACGTACCAACAATATGGGTCCCGAAGCTGCTAACGAAGGAATAAATAAAGCGGTGTTCAGGGAAGCCGTGGTAATGCAGTTCACTTGGCCCGGAGCTCCCACGATATACTACGGAGACGAGGCCGGCGTATGCGGATGGACGGATCCCGATAACAGACGTACATATCCCTGGGGACATGAAGATAAAGAGCTCATCGCTTTTCATAAGGCGATGATAAAGATACATAAGGAAAACCCGGAATTCAAGACGGGATCCTTAAAGTATGTCATAAACAATTACAACTTTATCGGATACGGAAGGTTTACAAAGGACGAGGTTTCCGTTATCATCGTGAACAATAACGATCATCAGGTTTCCGAGGAGATCACGGTATGGCAGCTTGGAATACCCAAGGAAGCGATGCTCAAAAAGCTGATCGTTACGAATGAAGAAGGATTCATGACGGATGCAGGCGAGCAGCCCGTGATAGGTGGAAAGATAAAGCTCACGCTTGCAAAGACTTCAGCCGTAGTATTGAAGTTTTCAAGATCCGCGGCAGGTTCTATCTTCGACATGTGGAAGTTTTAGTCTATGCTGAAAGTAGAAAACATCACAAAAAAATACGGGAAAAAGACTGTCCTTAAGGATATCTCTTTTTCAATAGAACCGGGTCAGAGGGTTGCAATAGTAGGCCGTAACGGATGCGGCAAAACGACTCTCATGCAGATCATATCCGGGGCCATGAAGCCGAACGGAGGAAGCATCGACTTTTTCGGCAAGGACCCCTTAAAAAAGCATTCCGTTTTCAGGGAATATATCGGATATGTTCCGCAGAATTCACCGCTGCTTCCCGAACTTACCGTAAAGGACAATCTTAAGCTCTGGGGCGTGGATAAGAGCAGGAACTACGAGTACATAATGGAAAGGTTCGACCTTAAGGATATGCTGAAGACGGAAGTCCGGAAGCTTTCGGGAGGCATGAACAAGAGACTTTCGATAGCCTGTGCGATAGCCGCATGGCCTCCGATCCTTTTGCTCGACGAACCCACGACGGCACTCGATCTTTACTATAAGGAAAGCATACAGCAGTGGCTTTCCGAGTTTAACAACCTTAACGGGATAGTACTCCTTACGACTCATGAAGAAGCGGAGATCGTTGCCTGCGACAGATGTCTTTTCATGAAGAACGGATTGCTAAGAGAAATCCCGCATGATGAAAAAATGATGGATACGGTCAGGGAGTACCTTAACTGATCGAAAGATATGAGCCGGATGAAGGCTCCGGAGGACAAAGATGGCAAATCCCGGAAGTTTCGATGTCAACACCGGAATGGAAATACGGACGGATCTTAACGAAAAAGATCCGAAAGAAAATAAAAAGAATAAAAAGCTGCGGATCGGAATACTGATAGCGGCTCTTTTTTTAGTCATTGCGGCTGCGGTGGTCTGCCTTGTGATCTTCAATGATCCCAGGACCGTTCTGATAAGATCCGTAAAGAACACGTTCATCAATATCGATGAGGGTGAAAACAAACTCTTAAGTTCGCTGAATGCCAATGAGGTCACGAAAAGCGGAGAGTATACCGCTTCTATAAAGATAGAAGGCGGCTATGAAGAAAATGATCTTACTGTGACCGCGGATGCAATGTTTGAAAAAGACAGGCTCCAGGTTTTGGGTGACGTTCTTTTTTCGTTCGTCCCGGACATCGAATTTGAGATGGAATTTGATGACGAGAGACTGAGCATTCATATCCCCATGATCAAGGACATACTGTTCGTATACGATTATCACGAAGACAATGACGGATATATAAGCACCCTTACGGATACGGAAGTGATAAACCGTTCTCTTGAAGAAGCGTATACGGGACTGTTTGAAAGTGACCTGCTCAGCTCCGGGAACCGGAAAAAGCTGGCCGAAGATCTCATGGAAGAGATAAAGAATACAAAGGTCACCGGATCGGAAAAACGCGAATACACCATAGACGGTAAGGATGTAAACTGCAAAGGATATAGGGTTGAGATAGACGAAGATGCTGCCAAAAGGATCGCAGAGTCCATAGCATCTTATGACCAGTTCAAGGGTTCAGATATAGATGACAGGATAGATGAGATCCTTGATCTTACCGGTGACCTGGAGATAGAGTTCTATATTTATAAAAACGCCCTCGCTTCGATAAGGGTGATGTCCGATCTCCCGGATATGGAGCTTATGTTTGAAGGCGGGGATTACCGATGCCAGAACATGAAGTTCATATTTGATGACGAAGATGTCTGTGAGATCAAAGGATCCATAGAAGATGATAAGGAAGAAGCTTCATTAAGTATATTTGACGATGAGATCTTTTCTTATGAATACGACTTTTCCGAAGGAGATATCGAATATACCTTCGCCGGAGGATACGGATCTAAGGGAAAGATCAAAAACGACGGAAAGACTCTGGAGATATCCCTCGATTATCTGGATATGGATGATGCCTATGTCGGAGGAAGCATAAAGGTTAAAAAAGGCTCTAAATTCACCGAACTTTCAGGCAAGGAGTTTGATCTGGGGAAGGCATCGGAAGAAGACATAAACGATCTTGTTCAGGATATGCTCGAAATAGTTAACGGGATAACGGGAAATAACTGACAGCCGGATGAAATTATTTTTTACATATATAATCTTACAATGGAAAAGATGCGCAAAAGCAGTCCTTAAGATGTTGCTCGTAGTAGCGGTGTCTCTGGCGGTCGTTGCGCTTTTGTCTTTCGTTATGATAAAGCTGCTCTCTTCACAGGGACTGACGCTAGCCAGGATAGGCGTATCGATCCCCGAAGATGAAGCGATCACTTCATATGTAACATCGTTTGTCGAATCGATGGATTCGGTAAAGAGCGTATGTACCTTTGAGTACATGGATGAAGAAAGGGCCGTAAAAGAATTCAACGAAGGAAAGCTTCAGGCTTCCGTAGTGATCCCGAGCGGATTTTATCATGATGTACAGGTGGGGCTTAATCCGCCGGCCGTAATATATTTTCCGGAAGATCCGGGACTTGTAGGAAGCCTTTTTAAAGAGGTCCTCACATCCGGAGTTTCCTATCTCCAGACAGCCGAGGCCGGAGTTTATGCGGCGATCGATACCGCATATACTTACGGGTCCGCCATCAGCATTGCGGACATAGGCCAGCTTCTTGCTCTTGATTATGTAAGTGAGGTACTTGCAAGGGATAATCTTTTTGAGAGCACATCGGTATCGGCTTTGGGCGAGATGACGCTGTATTCTTATTATTTTGTGGCGGGAGTTATTATCATACTCGCTTTCAGCGGGATCGCATATTCTTTTATGTATGAAAGATCATCGAAGGCGGTGAACGATAAACTCAGGATGAACGGGATAAATACGTTTACGGGTGCTGTCGCAAGGGTTATAGCTATGACGCCGTTTGTTTATCTTACGGGAATGCTCCTTTACTTTATCGGCCTCATCATCGGAAGCCGTCTTGAAGACGATATGACTTCCTACAGTTCAGGAGTATGGGCATGGATGATCCCGGTGGCGGTCATCTTCGCGGTTTACTTTGAAATTGTTTACGATATAGCCGGTCGGGGGAAGACAGGCATATTTGTTCTTGTCATAATAAACGTCATAGGCATATGTATTTCGGGACTTATAGTTCCGCCCGCATACATGTCGGATATCACCAATAAAATAGGAAGTTATATCCCGTTCAGGTATATTTCGAGGCTTCTGTCTTACGCATTCTATGGGATAAAAGGAGGTGTGCTGTGAAAAAGTTACGTTTCCTTTATTATCATATGAAGGCATTTTTAAAGCACCGGGAACCGTGGATACTGCTCGGAACAGTCATACTCCTGATACTGGTTTTTAAAGATATTACGTTCCCCAGAGTTGACAATACACGTGTAGGTGTGGTTACATATGATAGCGACAGGGCTTTTGACATCATCGGGAGATTTAAGGATAAAAGCAGCATATATGAGATATGCGAGTATGACGATCCCGAGGTATTAAGGCAGGATGTTCTCGGCGGAGAGCTTGAGTGCGGCTTTATATTTGATGAGGATTTTGACAAAAAAGCCGACAAAGGCAGGACCAACGGAACCATAGAATATGTTTATTCGCCCTATACCACCAAAGGCCTGGTGGCAAAAGAAGCTCTGTTTTCGGCTTATTTACAAAACTACAGCAATGACATCCTTAAAAAAGATTACCCGAAGATGTTCGGTGATCAGGATGAATCCATGAAAGAGGAGATAATGGAGTTGCTTAGTGATAGAAATGCTTATTATATCAGCGGAAACGATGTTTTCGAGATTGATATAAGGCGCGGTTCTGATTCATCAGAGAACTGATCAGAAAGGGAGGAAATTATGGAAGGAAACAAGTTTGATCCCATGACAGGCGAACCGATCGTCAGGGAGACTGTGCAGGAAACAGTTAATTCGGTAAATGATGCGGCAGCTACCGCAGCGAATGATTTCGCCGGTGCAGCTACTACCGCAGCAAATGATTTCGCCGGTGCAGCTACTACCGCAGCAAATGATTTCGCCGGTGCGGCACAGACTACGGCAGCACAGGCAGAACAGGCAGTTTATGATACTACACCTGTTGAGCCCCAGAAGAAGGGCGGAAAAGGTAAGCTCATAGCAATAATCGCAGGAGCGGTTGTACTTGTTGCAGCTATCGCATGCCTCGTGATCTTCGTGTTATTACCCATGTTCGGTAAGCCGACCAAGAAGATATATACGGCGATGCAGAACACTTTCTCTAACCTCAACAAGGGCGAGAACCAGCTCATGTCTGAACTCTTACCCGCAGGAATGGAAAATGCCGATACGTTCACATTAAGTGTTGACGGAAGCATTTATGATGAATATTCAGATGCTGAGTATACAGGTGATATCAGCTTCATCAAGACAGCTGATGCACTTCAGATCGCAGGTGGCGTTGATCTCGGAGATCTGATGGATCTTCCTTATATCGATGTCCAGTTCCTCATGGATAAGAAGACGATCCAGCTTGCATCTTCGCTCCTTCAGTACAGATACGTATATAACTATACAAAAGAACCCGACGGATTTATCGCAGATATCCTTGAAGAATCCGGAATGGAGGCCGATGATCTCAACAATATCCTAAAGGATCTTTACAAGACGATGATGGATACCGAAGGCATGAAGAAGATCAGTGATGATCTTTATGCCGACTGGGAGAAGGCGTTCCACGATCTTGAGGTTAAAAAGATCGATGCCGAAGAATTCAATATCAACGGCAAGGACGTTAAATGTCAGGGATATAAGGTTAAGGTTACCTCAAAGGATATGAAGAAGTTTATGGATTCGTATAAGAAATCCATGAAGGGAATATATGAAGGTTCATTCTCTTCTATCCTTGCAATGGCTGACATGGATGTTGATGATCTTATGGACGAGATGTTCGGTGAATTTGATGACACGATCGAAGACATGGAAGATTTTGAGATCGATTTCTACATCTATCAGAATGCACTTGCAGC
>JAIKZO010000134.1 GCA_024682115.1 Lachnospiraceae bacterium | reverse complement strand
CAAATAGCACTTCCGTTCCGAATTGAAAAATGGATATCCGCCCCGAACCGGGCGAAAATGATAAACCGGACGGCAAAAAGAGGGCCGTACGATGCGATCTTTTGTGAAAGATCACCAAAAAACCTTTGATGTTTTCATGATATTAGCATTGTTTTTGTGCAATGTCAACAAATAAATTTTTAATCCATTATTAATGCAAACACATGAAGTGTGTGGTAAACTTGTTATGACCGATGCACCAAAAGGACCAAAAACACGGATCGGTATAAAGGAGGAAATCAGTATGGTAGGTATAATAATTTCGATCATTCTCGGAGCTGTGATAGGATATCTTGCTTCTCTTATCATGAAGACATCAAGTTCGCTGCTGCTCAACATCATCCTGGGAATAGCAGGCGGAGCTGTCGGCGGCATTCTTTTCGGAGTGCTCGGATTTTCCGCTTCGAACATCATCGGACGTATCATAAGCGGAGTAGTAGGTGCCTGCATTCTTATAGCTGTAGTTAAGGTGATCACCAAGAAATAATGATTCCCGAACAGTTCAAGGAAAGGGTCCGCCTCATCTTAAAGGATGAGTACGAGGACTTTATAAAGAGTTATGAATTAAATAATCATAGAGCCTTGAGAGTCAATACCCTTAAAGGCTCTATTGATTATTTCCTGAAAACGCAGCCCTGGGGCGTAAGACCGGAGGATGCGGTATCCTGGTGCGACGAAGGATTCTATTTTACGGATCCCGCGATCGGAACACATCCTTATCATGCCGCTGGTGCTTACTATATACAGGAACCCTCTGCGATGCTCCCGGTCGAAAAACTCGATGTAAAAGAAGGAATGAAGGCGCTCGACCTTTGCGCATCGCCCGGAGGCAAGAGCACACAGATCGCCGCGAAGCTTAAAGGGAGCGGACTTCTAGTCGCAAACGAGATCATATCGTCAAGGGCCGAAGTCCTTTCCGAGAACATAGAGAGGATGGGGGTTTCAAACTGCCTCGTGCTTTCGCATGAACCCGGATACATAGCAGAAAGGTTCCCCGGATATTTTGACAGGGTGCTTGTGGATGCGCCGTGCTCGGGAGAAGGCATGTTCAGAAAAAATCCCGAAGCGCTTGAAAACTGGAGCGTATCGAACGTTGAGATGTGCGCTCAAAGATCCCGGGATATCCTTGATAAGGCGGATAAGGTCTTAAAGCCGGGCGGGAGACTTGTCTATTCGACCTGCACGTTTGCGCCCGAAGAAGACGAGGAGTGCATTGAAGAGTTTTTGAAAGGACACGCTTATTACCGACTTGAAGAGCAGTTAAAGCTCTGGCCGCATAAGATAAAAGGCGAGGGACATTTCTGCGCTGTCCTTACCAAAGACGCCGATGCTCCTTCCGAAGAACAAAAACAGAAAACCATAAAAGGACTTAACGAAAAGTCTCTTAAGGAATACCGTGAATTTGAAAAAGAAAACCTTAAGATAAAGGCGGAGGACATATTCAGAGAGAAGAACGCCTTTATCCTCTACGGACCGGAACTTTATCTCGTAAAAGAAGATTATCCCGACCTAAAAGGCCTAAGGGTATTGCGTCCGGGACTTCATTTGGGTACACTTAAAAAAGACAGGTTCGAGCCGTCGTTTGCCTTTTCGCACTTCTTAAAGAAAGAAGATGTGGTAAGGGAGACCGCCATAGACACGGAGACGGCCGTTCAATATATAAAAGGACTTACATTCCCCGAAGAAGGGGAAAAGGGATATCATCTCATAACTACCGGAGGGTACGCTCTGTCGTGGGGCAAGCTTTCAAACGGCGTTATGAAGAATCATTATCCCAAAGGGCTGAGGAAATAGGATGGATAGCAGGAAGACAGGGGTAGTTAACATAAAATATTTTATGTCAACAATACTGATATCTTTCTTCGCACTTCTTCTCGGAGGATGTGCGCTTAATTCGTCGTCCGAAAAAACGGATGAAGCCTATTCCCTTATCGACAATCTCGACTACCAGGGAGCGCTCGATGCTTTTGCCGAGGCTCTCGATAAAGGAGAAGACCAAAGACAGATATACAGAGGCGAAGGTATCGCCTATATCGGTCAGGGCAACTATAAAGAAGCGATAAGCGCTCTTACGAAGTCGCTTTCACTTTCATCCGGAGTGGTTAACCAGATGGACTATGACATAAATTACTATCTGGCACTTGCCTACTTTAAGAACGGCGATGTCGATGAAGCGATAAATATCTATAACACGATACTTTCTCTTAAGCCGGGCGATGTTGATGCGCTGTATCTTCGCGGCGTTCTCTATGCCGAAAAGAACATGCTCGATGAGGCGCTCTCTAGTTTTAACCAGGTAATCGCCTCCGATCCCGATAACTATGACCGTATAATCAGGATCTATACGATACTTGAAGATAACGGATATAAGGAGACCGGGCAGGGATACTTAAAGAGTGCCATAGATAACGGCACCAAGAAGATGAGCAATTACGAAAAGGGGCAGATAAGCTTCTATCTCGAGGACTATGAGTCCGCAAAGACCTATCTTGAAAAGGCGAGGGAAGAAGAAGGCTATGAGGCTGTCCTGCTTCTCGGAAAGACCTATGAGATGCTCGGCGACAATAACTATGCCGTTTCGGTCTTCAGTTCATATGCGAATTCGGACGAGCCTTCGCCCGAGATCCTCAACGAGATGGGTATCTGCAAGCTTTCGATGAACGATTACGAAGGCGCTCTCGCGGCTTTTGAAGAGGCTATGAGCATACCGAATAACAGCATGCTCCAGACTCTTAAGTTCAATGAGATAGTCTGCTATGAGCATCTCGGCGAGTTTGAAAGAGCAAGGGCTCTTATGGATGTCTACATAAATACCTATCCTGATGACGAAAATGCCAAGGATGAGTACACATTCCTGAAGACCAGGTAGGGATCGCGATCCGACCGGCCCGATCCGTGGTCATTTTTCACAAATTTTCCCGACGCCTTTTGGTGATAATAACGGATGCAGAACCTTATTGCATCCGTTTTTCGTTGTATTTTTGGGAGTTGCACCCGTTTTCCGATTTACATAAAATTATACAATATATTATGTCTATCTGATTATGTTAACACAATATGTTGTGTTTTAGTGTTGACATTCAAAATTTCAGATGGTATTCTTCTATTATGCGGTGTCAAATACACACTTTTCAGTAATTTTCGTACTTGCCGCTGTTTTACAAACTAATGTGGGAGGATTCGTTTGTGTTCCAGGTAATCAAAAGAGAAGGAGAAATCGCAGATTTTACGTTAACCAAAATATCCGATGCGATCATCAAGGCGTTCAACGCGACGGATGTTCAGTATAATAATGACGTAGTAGACCTGCTCGCTCTTAGAGTAACTGCAGATTTCCAGAGTAAGGTTAAGGATAACGGTATCCATGTAGAGGATATCCAGGACAGTGTGGAGAAGGTTCTCGAGCAGGCCGGATACACCGAAGCAGCAAAGGCTTTCATCCTTTACCGCAAACAGCGCGAAAAGATGCGCACCATGAAATCCACGATCCTCGATTACAAGGATGTTGTAAACAGCTATGTTAAGATAGAAGACTGGAGAGTTAAGGAAAACTCTACGGTTACATATTCGGTAGGCGGACTCATTCTTTCAAATTCCGGTGCCGTTACCGCCAACTACTGGCTCTCAGAGATCTATGACGAAGAGATAGCCGAAGCGCACAGGAATGCGGATATCCATATCCACGATCTTTCAATGCTCACAGGTTACTGTGCTGGATGGTCGCTCAAGCAGCTCATTCAGGAAGGCTTAGGCGGAATAACCGGCAAGATCACATCGGCACCTGCGGCACATCTTTCGGTTCTTTGCAACCAGATGGTCAATTTCCTCGGAATAATGCAGAATGAATGGGCAGGAGCTCAGGCATTCAGTTCATTTGATACATATCTTGCACCTTTCGTTAAGGTTGATAATCTTTCCTATCATGAAGTAAAGAAGTGCATTGAGGCTTTCATCTACGGTGTGAACACTCCTTCAAGATGGGGAACACAGGCACCTTTCAGTAACATCACTTTAGACTGGACGGTTCCTGCAGACCTTGCCGAACTTCCCGCTATCGTAGGCGGAGTTGAGCAGGACTTCAAGTACAAGGACTGCAAGGCTGAGATGGATATGATCAACAAGGCATTCATCGAGACGATGATCGAAGGAGATGCCAACGGAAGAGGATTCCAGTATCCCATCCCCACATATTCGATCACGAGTGATTTCGACTGGTCCGATACCGAGAACAACAGACTTCTCTTTGAAATGACGGCCAAGTACGGAACACCTTATTTCAGTAACTACGTTAATTCCGATATGGAGCCTTCCGATGTTAGATCTATGTGCTGCAGATTAAGGCTCGACCTTCGTGAACTCCGTAAAAAGTCCGGCGGATATTTCGGTTCCGGCGAGAGCACGGGTTCCGTAGGCGTTGTTACGATCAATCTTCCGAGGATCGCTTATCTTGCTTCCAACGAGGATGATTTCTTCAAGCGTTTAAATAAGCTCATGGATATTGCAGCCAGATCCCTCAAGATGAAGCGTCAGGTAATAACCAAACTCCTTGAAGAAGGCCTTTATCCTTATACAAAGAGATATCTCGGATCGTTCGATTCTCATTTCAGCACGATCGGACTTATCGGAATGAACGAAGTCGGATTAAATGCCAACTGGCTCCGTGCCGACCTTACATCAAAAAAGACTCAGGATTTCGCGAAGAAAGTCCTCAACCACATGAGAGAGAGACTTTCGGATTATCAGGAGATGTACGGGGATCTTTACAACCTTGAGGCAACTCCCGCCGAATCCACGACATACAGACTCGCCAAGCACGATAAAAAGCGCTGGCCCGCTATCAAGACTGCAGGAAAGATGGGCGATACACCGTATTACACGAATTCATCGCATCTTCCGGTTGATTACACGGCAGACATCTTCGACGCACTCGATATCCAGGATGATCTTCAGACGCTTTATACTTCGGGAACCGTATTCCATGCGTTCCTCGGAGAAAAGCTTCCCGACTGGAAGGCCGCTGCCGATCTTATAAAGACGATCGCGGAAAACTACAAGCTTCCGTACTATACCCTTTCTCCTACATATTCAATATGTAAGGAACACGGTTATCTTACGGGCGAAGTTCATAACTGCCCGAAGTGCGGCAAGACCACCGAGGTTTACAGCAGGATCACCGGATACTACAGACCGGTTGCCAACTGGAACGACGGAAAACTTCAGGAATACGCTAACAGAAAGACTTACGATATCGCCAATTCGGTGCTCAAGCGCCCGGTATCTTCGGTAGTAACGCTTTCGAATTTCGATGCACCGGTTGCGGATGTTTCGGTTGAAAAGCCCGAGAGCATCATATATCTCTTCACTACCAAGACATGTCCCAACTGTAAGCTTGCCAAGGAATACCTTAAGGACATCAATTATATCCTTATAGATGCGGAGGAAAATCCCGAGCTTACCGCCAAATACGGTATCATGCAGGCACCCACGCTCGTCATCGTTTCAAACGATCAGGTCAAGAAGTTCGTAAACGCTTCGAGGATCAAGGCTTTCGTGGACAGTCTCGAGGAGATCGCGGAAAAGGATGCCGAAAAAGTTTCGGTTTAAAGATTAAAGTCAAAGGCCCCGCCTGAGAGCGGGGCACTTTTCATATTCAGTTATAATGCACACATGAGAAAGGATAAAACATGATAAACAAGCTTGTTGAAAAGATAAAGAAAACCGGAGCTCCGATAGTGGTGGGGCTTGATCCGATGCTTAAATACGTGCCTTCCTTCATTAAGGAAAAGGCATTTTCCGAATACGGCGAAACTTTGGAAGGCGCCGGCGAAGCGATATTTGAATATAACAAAGGGATAGTCGAGGCGGTCTGCGATCTTGTTCCTGCGGTAAAACCCCAGATAGCCATGTACGAACAGTTCGGAATCCCGGGACTCATCGCTTTTAAGAGGACTGTCGATCTTTGTAAGGAAAAAGGCCTGGTGGTGATAGGCGATATCAAAAGGGGCGACATAGGTTCCACTTCAAGCGCTTATGCTGTCGGCCATCTGGGAAAAGTCAGTGTCGGCCCTAATTCTTACTACGGATTTAACGAGGATTTCGTAACGGTTAATCCTTACCTTGGTTCCGACGGAGTAAATCCCTTCCTGGATGTGTGCAGGGAAGAGAAAAAGGGTATCTTCGTTCTCGTTAAGACCTCGAACCCGAGCTCGGGAGAACTCCAGGATAAAAAGATACAGGATGATAACGGAAAACCGCTTTATGAGCTGGTCGGTGAGTACGTTGATAAATGGGCATCTTCCTGCATGGGAGATAAGTACAGCTATATAGGTGCCGTTGTGGGTGCCACATATCCCGAAATGGGCAAAGTATTAAGAAAGATCATGCCGAAAAGCTATATCCTGGTTCCGGGATACGGAGCCCAGGGCGGAAAAGGCAAAGACCTTATACATTTCTTTAACGATGACGGCCTCGGAGCCATCATCAATTCTTCACGCGGTATAATCGCCGCATATCAGAATGAAAAATACGCTTCATACGGCGAATCCGGCTATGCCGATGCCTCAAGAGCGGCCGTTCTTGACATGAAGCAGGATATCGCGGAAGCTCTCGGCTGATATTCCGCATGATCCTATCTTTTTTACTGTAAAAAATGGCACTGATATGGTATCATATCAGAGTTATTTGTGTTACAATGATTTAGGATTATTCGGCAGGAGACCGGTCTTATGGATGAACATGGCCGCGATAACAGAGCCAGAGTCAATTTTATCAAGAGATTATTGGTTTCTTCGGTTGTGATCATAATCCCGGTACTGATCATCTTATGTATATTTCTGGTGATCAACAATATTGCTCTCAGGAAAGAGATTACGGACCTGAAGATCAAGAGCGAAGGATCCGGTTATGACGGCGGATACGATGAGACCTCAGGGGTCTACAGTGTATCCGATATAAGCGTCAAAGGATCCGGGACAACGGATAATGACGGTATAGATACATACGGGGACGGGATAAAAAGGATCTATCTTACCTTTGACGACGGACCCGGTGCCAATACCGACGATATACTTGATATCCTTAAGGAAAACGACGTAAAAGCCACGTTCTTTGTGGTCGGAAGGAATGATGAGCATTCCCTTGAGATGTACAAAAGGATAGTCGATGAAGGACATACATTGGGGCTTCATTCCTATTCTCATAAGTACAACGAGATCTACGCTTCCATAGATGCTTTTGCAGACGATATACGTTCCCTTCAGGAACTCTTATATGAAACTACGGGCGTTTGGCCCCGGTTCTACAGGTTTCCCGGAGGCAGCTCGACTACAACGAGCGTAACTCCGATAAGCGATCTCATCGATTACCTGAATGAACAGGATATAGTATATTTCGACTGGAATATCGTGTCGGGAGATGCGGTTGATAACCCGCCTGACAAAGACACGATAGTAAAGAACTGCTTGCGCGGTATCGACAAATATGACGAGTGTGTCATTTTGATGCACGATCTTACAGAGAAAAGATCGACGGTCGAGGCTTTAAGGATCCTCATACCGAAGCTTCTTGAAATGGAAGATGTCGAGATACTGCCTATAACAGATGATACGATCCCGGTACAGCACGTGCCGGCTCAAAGTATAATAAACGACTAACGGAGGACAGTTAAATGGGTTTTTTCTCAGATTTAAAGGAAGATTTATCACAGGCGGTCAACGAACTCAAGCCTGAAGGCAGTACTGCCGATCTTGCGGAGGAAAACGATATTTCCGATGAAGATCTTGAAAAACTGGGTGATGACCTTGATTCTCTTTTTGCATCCGCCGACGAAGACGGTATCAATGAGGATCAGGAGTTTGACATAGATTTCGGTGATAAGAGCGAGCCGGAAGAAAAGCAGGAAACGATCGCAGCTCCGAAGATGGACGATTACGTTATTCCCACGACCACATTCTTCCAGCCTCATATACCTACTCCCGAGGCTGCACCCGAGCCTGAAGTTTCAGAGCCCGTCATGCCCGAGATGCCTGCGATGCCCGAGATGCCCAAGGCTCCGGAAGCACCCGCACCCATCAAGGTACCTCAGGTCAATGTGGCTCCCAACAGAGTTGCTCAGGATGAAGTATCCGTTATCATGGATTCAATGATCATCAACGGTAACATGGCTACCGAAGGTTCTCTTGAAATAAGGGGAAGCGTAGTCGGAAACGTTGAGGCTCTCGGTAAGCTCAATATCACAGGTAATATCCAGGGTAATTCTTCCGCAGCCGAAGTATTTGCGGAGAATGCAAAGATCACAGGAGATATCAGATCGCTCGGTGCCATAAAGGTCGGACAGTCTACAGTTATCATCGGTAACATCAGTGCGACCAGTGCCGTTATCGCAGGCGCAATTAAGGGTGACATCGACGTCAAGGGTCCCGTTATCCTTGATGCTTCGGCAATAGTAATGGGTAACATCAAGTCCAAGTCCGTTCAGATCAACAACGGTGCGGTCATCGAAGGTATGTGTTCTCAGTGCTATGCAGAGGTTAATCCTACAAGCTTCTTTGAAGAACTTAAAAAGATGAAATAAGCAGTGTAGTCGAGGTGGCCATGCGGAGGTATATATGAAGAGAATAATTCTTAAACTCAGCGGTGAAGCGCTTGCCGGCGAAAAGCATACCGGTTTTGACGACGAAACGATCTTAAATATCGCGAAGCAGGTAAAGCAGCTTTCGGACGAAGGCTATGAGATCGGTATCGTAACGGGAGGCGGGAATTTCTGGCGCGGACGCACTTCCGAAAACATTGACCGTACCAAGGCCGATCAGATCGGAATGCTCGCAACGGTCATGAACTGCATCTATGTTTCCGAGCTTTTCAGGAGCACCGGATTAAAGACGGCGGTACTTACACCTTTCGAATGCGGTTCGTTCACCAAGCTTTTTTCAAAGGACAGAGCGAACAAGTATTTCGGAAAAGGAATGGTCGTATTCTTCGCGGGCGGTACCGGACATCCGTATTTTTCAACGGATACCGGAGTTGTCTTAAGAGCGGTTGAAATGGAAGCCGATGTCATACTTCTTGCCAAGTCCATCGACGGCGTGTATGACAGCGATCCCAAGAACAATCCGAATGCGAAGAAGTTCGATGAGATAACCATCGACGAAGTGATAGATAAGAACCTTCAGGTAATAGATATGACGGCATCGATCCTTGCAAGGGATAATAAGATGCCGATGTGGGTCTTCCTTCTCGGAGAAGAGAACTGCATCATCAACGCGGTAAAAGGACCGTTCAGGGGAACTAAGGTTACAGTATAGATTTGGAGGGTATTTTTTATGGACGAGAGAATAAAAACTTATGATGAAAAAATGAAAAAGAGCTATGAGCATCTTGAATCCGATTATCTCGGTATAAGAGCAGGAAGAGCCAATCCTCACGTGCTCGACAAGGTAAGGGTAGACTATTACGGAACACCCACACCGGTCGCTCAGGTCGGAAACATCACGATCCCCGAGGCAAGGATGATCCAGATTGCTCCCTGGGAAAAGACTCTTATCAAGGATATCGAAAAAGCGATTCTCGCTTCGGACATAGGAATCACTCCTTCAAGCGACGGTGCGGTCATCAGACTTGTTTTCCCCGAACTTACCGAGGAACGTCGTAAGGAACTTGTTAAGGACGTTAAGAAAAAAGCCGAAGAGTGCAAGGTGGCGATAAGAAACATCAGACGAGACGGAAACGATTCGCTTAAAAAGCTTTCAAAGACCGAGGTTTCCGAAGATGAGATAAAGGAACTCGAGGACGATCTTCAGAAGCTTACGGATAAGTATATCAAGGATGTCGATAAACTGATGGATGATAAATCCGCAGAGATAATGACTGTATAAGATCATCATTGGTGGGGGTGGATATCATTATTCACCCCGCTTTTATGCATTAGGGAAACCGCGTGCATTTGGAGACGGGAATGGAAAAAAGACTGGAAGGTTTAAAGATACCGAATCACGTTGCGATCATACTTGACGGGAACGGTCGCTGGGCAAAAGCGAAGGGTCTTCCCAGGAACATGGGACATATAGAAGGCGCCAAGACCGTGGAGCAGATCTGCGAGGACGCCTATAATCTCGGTATCAATTATCTTACCGTATATGCTTTCAGCACGGAGAACTGGAACAGGCCGAAGGACGAAGTCGGAGCTTTGATGAAGCTCCTTCGTAACTATATGAAGAATTCCATCGCACGTTCCAA
>JAIKZO010000130.1 GCA_024682115.1 Lachnospiraceae bacterium | reverse complement strand
AGATACTCGTATGCTCTGTGAGGATCTTCCTTGCATCCGGTCTTATCATACATTTCCTTCCACCTTACGGCATCCATTGCGGCCGAAGCGGAAAGGAGCTTTTCATATTCATCTATCCCCGTTTCTTTAAGCTCGCAGATATAGGGGCGAACGAAATTCAGATAATCTTCCTTTACAATATCGGTAAATTCTTTCTTGTCCAGAAGTGCGGCAAACCATATGCCGGAATCGGCGTGAAACGAAAGCCTCGTAAGCCCGCCCGCATCTTCTTCATAAAGCTCCATCCATTCAAGATAATTCCCCAGGCTCATGTCAAAATCCCAGCCCGGTCCCGAATGGAGCTGTCCGTCGATGAGGTCCGAATCCTTAAAATAATAAGCACTCGATACGCCTCCGTCGTAGTTTTTGGTGGTCTCTTCAACAAGATACCTGTCGGCAAACGATCTGATATCGAGATATTCGTCATATCTTTTTCCGGTATCGGTGTTAATCCCGTCCTTATCCATGATCGCTTTTTCGGCTTCGGACACAAAATCATGGATATAATTGATCTCGTCGACCGAACAATATTTGGGTGATTCGACTATAAAGTGTTCTTTTCCCGGCGTGATAAATCCGCTTTTCATTGTTCCGTATTCAAGCATATATCTGTCGGGAAACTCTCTTTGGATAAGATATCCCCCCGTAACATCCGACACGCTCTCGGGGTGGTTCCACCCTTTCATCTCGGGGGTTTCGTACACATCGGCGGCCTCGGGCCTGCTCCGGCCGAGAACCGCGGCATTTTTTTCTTCTATATTGCTGATATCTATCTTTTCCGGACCGATATCTATATCGGCGCATAGATAATAGTTTCCCATATAATCGCCGTTTATGTAAAGATCCGCAAAAACTCCGGTCATAGCAAACGGGATGCCGGATCTTACTTCCATTTGTCTGGCTATATCATTTCTAACCAAAGTATCATCGGAAGCATTGGCGATCAGGGAATAATCCGTGCCCGACGGAAGTCCCAAAACCGAAGTCTCGTTTTTTAGGCTTATAGCAAAAGGCTTTTTTTCCCAGTTTGCCCATGAATAATTGCCCCGCCCTTTGATACTGTCAAGGCCGCCTTTAAGTCCGACACTGCCGTTTTTGTCAAAAACCCGAATCTTTCCGGATTCTTTGTATTCCTTATCCGCATAGACTTTATCAAGAGAACCCGAACGTGTCGTGATATAGATCGTCGGAAGGTTTTCGGATCTCATGACTTTGATCTCATGTTTTAAGGCTTCCTTCGAGTATTTTACCTTCGACTCATCCGCATATGAGGGCAAAAAAAGATAATATCCGTCATCGGACTCAAAGATGTTTATCCTCTCTCCGTCCAAAGAAGCATACATGAAATCCGCTTCACACAATCCTCGTTGCCTGATATCGCTCCTTATCACACATATAAGTATGAAGATTATCAAAATCGTGATGATCAGCTTTATGACAAAGTTTATCTTTTTATCAGTGATCGACCATCCCATTTCCTTAAATAATAAGTACAGGAAAACCGCAATTCCAAAGATCGAGATAATGACCCCGGGTATGGCTCCTTCGGGTATGAACACCATATCTATATGATGCGCGGAAGCTCTGTTCGGGACAGGGATGTATGTAAGGGAATCATAGATCGCAACAGGCACGATCTTTTTGCCGTCGAGTTTAAAATTCCATCCCTTTTCACAGGGAACGGAAAGGAAGACTCCGTCATGGTCACCTGTCTTTATCTTTATGTGGGAAGAACTAATCTTGGTTATTTCAAGGCTGTCATCGCATATCTTTTCATAGGCCTCTTTAAGGACACCGGTATCTTCCGTGACAAAAAACGGGATCCCGAAATTTCCGTCTCTGCTTTCGGAATAAACCTTGATACGGATCTTATCTCCCGGTTTTTTGTATCCGAAATTCAGGATCTTGGTACATGCGGCATTTCCGTATGTTGTAAGGAATTCATCATCCAGATAGATTGACAGGCTCTCGTAGCTCTTTATCAGCCCGTCAAGATAAAAATACAACTCACCTTCGATCGAGGGATCGACTTCATATTCATAATAAAAATGGTCTTCATCGTTTAAAAGATCGCTCCTTTTAACATCGGCGCTCTTGAATATCGATACCTCTTCGCCGATAAGCCTTCCGTAGATCTCTTCCTGAAGTGAAAAAGGATCAAGATCCGGAACTTCATCCATAGAGTCGGCAGAAGTGCTGCCGTAATCGGAAGCTATATCCGAAAGATCATAACCGTTTGTTCCTATGGCAACCCCGAGGAAATAGGGATTCTTATATACCTTTTCCTCTCCGTCATATATAAGCTCATAATCAGGATGCGGTTTGTACATCCCGTCCGAAAGAACATATTTTATACCGAGCAAGCTGTCCATGGTTGCGGTATTGTCATGGCCGTAATGTGTATACAGATCGTCTTCGTTAAATCCGAGCCTTTGGAGGAAATATCTTACGTAAGTCATTCCCGCCGAACTGTAATGAGTGACTCCGTTATATCCGTACTGCATCGCATCGTTCTGCTGCCTGGGGTTTAAATTCTCTGTCCTGTAGAATGAATCATCCGTACTCTTCACATACCGGACGGCATCCTCCGTCCTTTCAACCACCGATGAATAATCCGAAAGCTTTTCTCCGTTCATGGCCTGGAATAAATAGGTATATGCGGCATTTGCGGCAAGATCTCCCAGATTTATGAACAGTATCGCTGCCATGGCAAGCGCACCGACCGGTTTCGGAAGCTTTTTCCGGAATACCAGGACTATGAGCAGGATTCCGTATATCACCAGCAGGGCAACATTGATATACAGGGTATATACAGAAACATGGTCGTATCTTTTCCTTATTACGAAGAAGAAAAGAACAGCCGTCAGGAATACCACCGTAAGCACCCGGGGGATATTGATGATATCGGAGCCGTCGTTAAACGCATGCGCCGCACAGACTATCATAAGGAAGACCCACATAAAGGCCTGTCTGTAAGGATGTCCGGAGGGCTCCATTCCCGCATGCCAGATAAGGTTTAAGATATCTTTACAGAACGACACAAGGAAGATAAGGAACATGACCATCATCCCGATGCGTTCTCTTAAGCTTCTTTTTCTGTCAAGGAAATAAAGCATGGTGAACAGGATAAGGATCACTCCGCAGAAAAGCTGTGGATATCCGTATCTGGGTTCTATGTAATCGTATGCAAAAGTGGGGAGCTTGGAAAGGACATCTCTTATAATAAGATCCTGACCGTTAAGGGTAAGCCCCAACTGTGTAATGTCCTTGGGACTGTTGGTCAGTTCAAGAGCCGTAGGGATCAGCAGGACCGCCCCCATACAGGGCGATATGATCGTCGAAACAAATACACGGAGTACCTGCTTTACCGGATGTTCGTCTTTTCTTACGATGATCCTCATTATCGTCCAGAGCGCCGTAAAAAGAAGAACCTGATATGTGATGTAGTAGTTAAGAAGAAGCATTGCCGCAAGACATGCGATGTAAGGAGTCTTGCGGTTTTGATCGAGCAATGTTTCGAGTGCCCACATAAGGAGCGGGAGCATGATAACGACATCTATCCACATCATGTTCATGCTGTGTGCAAAGAGGTACCCGGAAAAAGCCCATGATACCGAGCAGATAAATATACCCGGGCTCTTTTCCCCGAAAATGTTCGTCAGGCTCTCTTTAAGAACGGTCCTTTGCAGGAAAAGATCCATTATAAAGGAAGCCAGTACGAGCTTCATGCAGATGACGATGCTCACGCCGATCGGAAGAATGCTCTGCGGAAAGATCGAAAGTATCAAAAGGAAAGGACTTAAAAGATAGTACGTGATGAATCCCGTCATCCCGGATCCTAGGGTTGTGGAAAACGAATAGAAGATGTTGTTTTCACCCTTAAGTATCGTCTTAAGATAGGAATCGTAATCGACATACTGTCTTTTAAGGTCAAACATAAGGAAAGTCTTATCGCCGAAAGGTGCGATACGACATACCACCGATACACCGATGAACAGGATAAGAACTATCATCCCCGATATGATTGCGTGCATTATATTCAGTTTGATCTTAGTATCTTTGAAATCTTCCATATCCGATATATTTTACCATGAAGTCCCTTGAAAAATAAGGGCTTCCGGCACCAAATAAAAATTTTTAAGAATTTTTTAAAATACCCCCCATAAATTTCCCATTGTGCCTCCGTATCTATAACATCAAACGAATTCGGACGAGACAGAACAACACAAAAAACAATACAACTTTTCAAACGGAGGGTCTTAATTATGAAAAAAAACATCGTATGTGCACTTTTAAGTCTGTCGATCAGCGCAACACTTCTCTCAGGATGCGGAGCAAAGAGCACGGCTCCCACAGCTGCAACTCAGGCTGACACTTCAGCAGTAGCCGATACTTCGGAAACCGCTAAGACAAATGATGCAGCTTCAGGTAAGAAGCAGAAGAACAGAACAGCCGATAATGCGAAAGCCGATTCGGGAACACAGTATGAAGCAGAAGCACCTGCTTATGATACGGGAAACTACCTCGCAGCCGAAGGCGCAACCGCAGATGCAGCTGCATACGCAGAATCAGGATACTACGAAGAATATTACGATCCCTACTACGGATACGGATACTACAATACCGAAGAATACAACGATATAACCGAAAACGGATTTTCAAATGCCAAGACTTCTCCGCTTTCAACATTCGCGGCAGACGTTGATACAGCCAGCTACTCAAACTTCAGAAGAATGGTTGAGCAGGGTTACTCACTCGGATACTTCCCCGAGGGTTCGATAAGGACCGAAGAGATGGTCAACTACTTCACTTACGATTACGAGGAGCCCAAGAAGGGTGATATCTTCGGAGTAAAAGCAACCATCTCTGACTGCCCCTGGAATGACGAAGCAAAGCTCATGGTACTCGGTATCAACACCAAGACGATGAAAAAGAGCAAGATGCCCGACAGCAACATAGTTTTCCTTATAGATGTTTCAGGTTCGATGTCTTCAAGCAACAAGCTTCCTCTTATCAAAGACAGCATGGAACTCCTTATCGAAAACTTTGACAAGAACGACAGGATCTCGATCGTAACATACGCAAGCGGAACCGATGTCAAGCTTAACGGCGCATCAGGCGATGAGGAAAAGAAGATCCTCCGCGCATTCAACAGATTAAAGGCCGGCGGTTCCACAAACGGCGGAGAAGGCTTAAAGCTCGCTTACGAAGTAGCCGAAGAAAACTTTATAGAAGACGGTGTAAACAGAGTGATCATCTGCTCTGACGGTGATTTCAATGTAGGTATCACTTCTCAGGAAGAGCTTGAAGATCTCATCTCAAAGGAAAAAGAATCCGGAGTATTCCTTTCGGTTCTCGGTTTCGGAATGAGCAACTATTCCGACGTGACAATGGAAACTCTGGCAGACAAGGGTAACGGAAACTACGCTTACATAGATAACCTTCAGGAAGCAAAGAAAGTCCTCGTTGACGAGATGACATCTACCTTCGTAACGGTAGCAAAGGATGTTAAGCTCCAGGTTGAATTCAATCCCGCAATGGTTTATGAATACAGACTCGTTGGTTACGAAAACAGAGGCCTTGCTGCAGAAGATTTCAAAGACGACTCAAAAGACGGCGGAGAAATGGGTGCCGGACATCAGGTAACGGCAATATACGAGATCATTCTCGCAGACGATGTTGATTACGATGAGGATTTAAAGTATCAGGATACCAAGATCAACAAAAAGGGTAACAAAAAGGATGAGTACTGCACACTTTCAATAGCTTACAAAGAGCCCGACGGTGACGAGTCTGAATACAGGGAATTCCCCATAGGCGAAGAAGAGTACACAAGACATCCCGATGAAGATTACATCTTCGCATCACTCGTAGCGGAAGCTTCACTTGCACTTCGCGGAAGCGAATACCTCGTAGATGTAACTCCCGAGGAAGCACTCGAAGATATCCTCTCAGAACTTGACGATATGTACGATCTTGATGAATACAGGGAAGAGTTCTATGACCTCATGGAATATGTATCAGGCAACTCTTACGGATACGGATACGACTACTACTATGAAGAATAAGAATTAAGTATCCCCCCACATTTATTCGAAACCCCTTTCGGCAGTAAGTGCCGGAGGGGGTTTTGCAATTCCCTATATTTCGGATATACAAAATAATGTTGATATAATACAATGGTGACAGTGTCAGATCATCAATTGTTTATGAAAAACATCTTAAGATCAGGAGCATTTTATGGTAAGAAGAGCAGAAGAAAAAGACATCCCCAAAATTCTGGACCTTCTGGTACAGGTCGATATGGTCCATCATAACGGACGCCCGGATATCTTCAAAGGACCGGCGACAAAATATAACGGATCGGAGCTTAAGGTCATACTAAGCAATGACAAAACCCCCGTTTTTGTCTGCGTTGACGAAAACGATATCCCTATGGGACATGCATTCTGCATACATAAGCAGATAACGGGGGACAGTGTGTTGACCGATATCAGAACTCTTTATATAGACGATATCTGTGTCGATGAAAAAGCCCGCGGAAAGCATGTCGGCAAAGAGCTTTACGACTATGTGATCGACTATGCCAGAAAAGAAGGCTTTTACAATGTGACACTCAATGTCTGGAGCTGCAACCCTTCGGCCATGAAATTCTATGAATCCATGGGCCTTAAGCAGCAGAAGGTCGGAATGGAAACGGTCCTCTGATCATGATCCGATAAAATTTTCTATCATCTTCATTCCGTCCGGAGTAAGAACCGATTCCGGATGGAACTGAAGGCCGTATACCGGATATTCTTTATGTTCGACAGCCATGATCTCTCCGTCATCGGTACGGGCCGTGACCTTAAGGCAATCCGGCACCGTCTCCGCCACCGCACTCAGCGAATGGTATCTTCCGACTGTGATATCCTCTTTCAATCCCTTAAATATAACGGAATCGGTATCGATATGTGCCACCGAGGTCTTACCGTGCATCAGTTCCTTTGAATGGTCGATCACGGCACCGAAGGTTTCGCAGATGGCCTGATGTCCGAGGCAGACACCAAGTATGGGATATTTACCCTTGAGCTTCGAAATGAGCTCTTCACATATACCCGCATCCTTCGGTCTTCCGGGACCCGGAGAGATGATTATATGTGAAGGCTCCATCTCATCGATCTCCTCTACGGTCATTTCATCGTTTCTGATAACCCATATATTCTGGGCGATCGTCCCTATGTATTGAAAAAGATTGTAACTGAAGCTGTCGTAGTTATCGATCAATAATATCATTCTTCCATCTCCTGCTGGGCACTTATGGCCGACAGAACGGCCTTTGCCTTATTTATGCTTTCCGTATATTCGTTCTCGGGAACCGAATCGGCCACGATGCCCGCTCCCGAACGTACGAAAACTTTTCCGTTCTTTTTAAATGCGATCCTTATTGCGATACACGTATCGAGATTTCCGGTGAAATCGATATATCCGATCGCACCTCCGTAGATACCGCGCTTGTTGTTCTCAAGTTCGTTTATTATCTCGCAGGCCCTGAATTTCGGAGCTCCGGATAACGTACCTGCGGGGAGTATGGCATCCACCGCATCAAGAACGTTCTTATCTTCCTTTATGATCCCTCTTACGGTCGAACCGATATGCATAACATGGGAATACTTCTCAACCGACATGTATTTTTCGACTTCGACAGATCCAAACTTACTTATCTTTCCGATATCGTTCCTTCCGAGGTCTACGAGCATGTTATGCTCCGCAAGCTCTTTTTCGTCCGCAAGGAGTTCTTTTTCAAGTCTTTGGTCTTCTTCGTAATCCTTACCTCTCGGTCTGGTTCCGGCCAGAGGGAATGTGTGAAGAACACCGTCTTCGCATTTAACCAGCGTTTCGGGTGATGCACCGGCCACCTCGATATCGTCGCCCGAAAAATAGAACATATAGGGCGAAGGATTGATGGTCCTTAAAAGTCTGTATGTGTCAAAAAGGCTTCCTTCAAAATCTGCCTCAAGTCTGTTTGACAGTACAACCTGGAAGATATCGCCTTCATAGATGTATTTTTTTGCTTTTCTCACCATCTCACAGTACTGGTCTTTATCAAAAAGCGCTCTGAAATCCGACTTTAAGACTCCGGGACGGATATCCGCTCCCTTGCCTTCCTTTATGAGTGCGATGATGTTATCTATGTCACTTATCGCCTTTTCATAAGACTCATCCACATTCTCCAGATCCACCTGGGCGATGACCTCGATCTTCTGCCTGAGGTTATCAAAGCAGATGACCCTGTCAAAGAGCATAAGGTCCACATCCCTGAAATGCTCCTCATCCTCAGCATCGAGCTTAAGTTTCGGCTCGCTGTATTTGATGTAATCATAGGCAAAATAACCGACAAGCCCGCCGGTGAAGGTCGGAAATCCTTCCATCTTCATGCAACGGTGATCACTGACGACTTTCCTTATGAACTCGGCGGGATGATCGACCTTTTCTTCCAAAGTGGCATTTCCCGAAGAATCGGTGGCCTTAAGGTTTCCGTCAAAACAGGTTATGCACATCTTCGGGTCGTAACCCATGAACGTATATCTTCCCCATTGCTTCTGGTCCTCAACACTCTCGAGCATGTATACATGGTTGCTCTGTCCTTTGAGTATCCTCAACACTTCTATTGGGGTGCGGATATCCGAAAAGATCTCTTTTTTTACGGGAACGGATCTGAAATCGTATTCGCCTTTGTACTTTTTTATATCATCAAGTGAAGGAATGATCATGCTTTTGACTCCTTGATAAAGTTCTCCATAGCCTTAAGTGCTTCTCCGCTGTCGATGAGTTCAGCTGCCTTCTTAACGCCTTCTTCCAGGGTAGCTGCCTTGTCAGCGATATAAAGTGCTGCACCTGCATTCATAAGTACCGTGCTCCTCTTGGGTCCCTTATCGGTTCCGTTAAGGATGTTTCTGGTTATCTCGGCATTTTCTTCGGGAGTTCCGCCTACCAGATCTTCCTTTTTGCATCTTTCAAATCCGAACTGCTCCGGTGTGATCTCATAGGTCGTATATTTTCCGTTTTCGAATTCACATATAGCAGTCTCACCTACGGCCGATATCTCATCGAGCTTCTCCCTGCCGTAAACAACCATTCCCTTCTTTACTCCGAGCTTGTATAAAACTCTCGCAAGGGGCTCTATAAGATATTCGTCATAAACTCCGAGGAGCTGTCTTTCGGGACAAGCGGGATTCGTAAGGGGTCCGAGGATATTGAACACGGTCCTGAATCCAAGCTCACGTCTTAT
>JAIKZO010000100.1 GCA_024682115.1 Lachnospiraceae bacterium | reverse complement strand
CACGATGACAGCTACTTAAGAAAGGCAGCCATCAAGGCAAAGGTTCCTTACATGACTACCGTAGCTGCGGCAAGAGCTACCGCCGAAGGTATCCACTATATCAAGACTCACGAAGAAGAGCAGGTAAGATCGCTGCAGGAGTTGCATTCCGAAATTCATGATATGTGATCTGCCGGATAGATCGTAAATTGTTTATGACTGCCGTATCTTTTATGATGCGGCAGTTTTTTTATACCTGGGATACACCCAGCCACGCACCTACACAATATTTACTATGCATGTACTTTTTGATAAAATGAAAGGTAAGCATGCGCTTAAGTTTGGGGGAACTTTGGCGTGAAGACTATATGGAGGGTTACAAATGAAGGAACTGAAACCGATAACTAACAAGTTATTATGGATCTTTGCGGTGGGTCAGTTCGGATGGAGCCTTTTATCGGGCATCGTTTCCAACTGGATGGTCTATTATTATACCGGAAGTCCCGATGCGCAGAATCCCAATACCGGTATCTTTGCATCAGGAATTACGCAGGAGCCGATCCTTTTTAAGCTGACGCTTTTCGGACTGGTGCTTGCAGTCGGCCGTATCTTTGATGCGATAACCGATCCGCTCATAGCGGGATGGTCGGACAGGAGCGATTACAAGAACGGACGAAGGATCCCTTTCATGCGTGTGATGGCGGTTCCTTTTGCGGTATGTACCATAGCTTTGTTCGTACTGCCTCAGACAGGGATCGTGGCGCTGAACGATGCGCTCTTATTCATACTTCTTATAGTTTTTTACCTTTTCATGACGATGTTCTGTACGCCTTATAACGCTCTGATCGCAGAGCTTGGTGATACTCAGCAGCATCGTATCAACGTTTCCACATACATCTCATTCACGTTCATTGTAGGACAGAGTATATCATTCCTGTTGCCGAATGTGGCGGGGGCTCTGCAGGGAACATTCGGCCAGGCAGGTTCGATAAGGATGGCTGTAGCGATAATGGCCACGATCGCATGTGCCGCGATGCTCATTGCTTCGTTCTATATCAATGAACGCGATTATATCGATGTTAAGCCCAGCGAGACCAAACCCTTCAGTTCCCTTATCAAGACTTTTTCAAACGGACAGTTCCGCAGGTTCGTATACAGTGATGTTATCTACTTTTTCGCACTGACGCTGTTCCAGACGGGACTTGCTTTCTATGAGACCAAGCTGATGGAGATAGAAGATACGTGGACGTTCCTGCTTACGGCAACGATGACAGCGATAAGTGTCTGCCTGTATCCGGTGGTCAATATACTTGCCAAAAAGATCGGCAAAAAGAACCTCATCATCACGGGATTCTTTTCTTACAGCGTTGTATTCCTTATCACATCGCTTTGCGGAAAAGGCCTTCATTGGGGATTTATCGTAGCCGTGACGGCTGCAGTTCCGATGGCCATCCTGGGAATACTTCCGCAGGCCTGTGTTGCAGACGTTGCCGAGCTTACGAGACTTGAATCCGGTGAAGACCGCAGCGGAATGTTTTTTGCCGCACGTACATTTGCGTTTAAGATGGGACAGGCCCTTGCGCTTGTGATCTTTACCTCCCTTACCGTATCCGAGACAAAGGGAAGCTACAGATCGACCGCGGTCGTGGCGTTTGTCACATGCTTCATAGGTGCGGTATTGTTTTTTGCATACAATGAAAAGATGATTCTTTCAAAGATTAAGGAGCTTAAAGGAACCGACGAGATATGATACAGATAATCGACAATAATTTTGCCATCCAGACAAAGAATACAACATATGCGTTCAGGGTACATCCGACGGGATATCTTGAGCATCTTTACTACGGGAGCAGCATCACGCTTAAGAATGCTTCCGACTTTGAGGCGCTTTGCGAAAAGCAGGCTATGGCGCCCGGAAATACCATCGCATATGATGAAAAGAACAATGTGAGCCTTGAAAACATAAGGCTTGAACTTTCGTCTTACGGCAAAGGCGACATCAGGGAGCCTTACATAGATATCACGTTTGAAGACGGCAGCAGGACCGTGGATCTTGTTTTTGAACAGGCGCATGTCCTTACGGAAAAATACATGTATGAGAGTCTTCCGTGTTCTTATGATGACGGATCTTTTACCAAGATGCCCACTCAGACTCTTAAGGTCGTCTTAAAGGATAAGGCCCATGATCTTAAGGTTGAGCTTTATTATTCGAATTTCCTTGAGACCGATGTCATAACGAGACAGACCGTTATAGTGAATGGTTCGGAAAACATAGTGATTAACCGCATCATGAGCAATCAGGTTGATTTCGAAGATAAAGGATATGTCTTTACGAGCTTTAACGGAGCGTGGTCACGCGAGATGAACCGTAACGATACGCTCTTAAAGGGCGGTAAGATCGTCAACTCGTCTTACACCGGAACAAGCTCCAACAGGGCGAATCCTTTTGTCATGATCTCGACCCCTAAGACGGATGAAGATTACGGAAACTGCTACGGCTTTAATCTTATCTACAGCGGAAACCATTATGAGTGCATGGAGATAAGCGGATACGGAAAGACCCGTTTCGTTCAGGGAATAAATCCCGAGACTTTCGGATACCGCCTTGGCGCAAAGGAAGTGTTTGAAGCACCCGAAGCTGTCATGACTTTTTCTCCGGATGGCTTTAACGGAATGAGCCGGAACCTTCATACCTTTATAAGGGAACATATCGTACGCGGGACATGGAAACATCAGGACCGCCCGATCCTCATAAACAGCTGGGAAGCGTGCTACTTTGACGTTTCCGAAAAGAAAGTCCTTAACCTTGCCAAAAAGGCAAAGGATGTGGGAGTTGAACTCTTTGTTCTCGATGACGGCTGGTTCGGATCGAGAAATGACGATACGACATCGCTCGGAGACTGGACTGCGAACGCCTCAAAGCTTCCTAACGGTCTTGCGGGACTTTCCCATAAGATAAAGTCGCTGGGCATGGATTTCGGTATCTGGGTAGAGCCGGAGATGGTAAACGAAAAGTCGCATCTTTATAAAAGACATCCCGAATGGGTACTTAAGAATCCAGCGACTCCGCATTCGACCGGAAGGAACCAGATGATCCTGGATCTCGGGCAGGATGTGGTCCGTGACTTCCTTATCGACAGCATGAGCGAAGTCTTTTCAAGCGGAGATATCGCATATGTAAAGTGGGATATGAACCGTAACTTCAGCGATTATTTCTCACAGGATGAGAACATTTCATCGGGTGAGGTGGCACATAAATATGTGCTCGGTCTTTACAAAGTCATGAAGACCCTTTCGGAAAAGTTCCCTGAGATATTGTTTGAGGGATGTTCTTCCGGCGGAAACAGGTTCGATCTCGGGATCCTTTGCTATTTCCCTCAGATTTGGGCTTCCGACAATACGGATGCGATCTGCAGGGCAAGAATACAGAACGGCTTAAGCTACGGATATCCGCAGAGCGTCATAGGCGCCCACGTAAGTGCTTCGCCCAACCATCAGACACTGAGAAGGACTCCGCTGAACACGAGGTTCAACGTAGCATCCATGGGACTTTTGGGGTATGAACTTAACCTTTGCGATCTTCCCGCGGAGGAGCTTAAGGCGATAAAGAATGAGATAGCGCTTTACAAATCCCTCAGGGCAACGATCCAGTGGGGAAGTTTTTATCGCGGACGGAATCTGGATGACGGAAATATATGCGAATGGACGATAGTATCGCCCGGGCAGCAAAATGCGGTGACCATCCTTGTTCAGGACGAAGTGACACCTAATATGCCTTCAAGAAAGGTTTATATAAAGGGACTCGATCCCCGGAAGAGATACGTTCTTAAGAATATAAAGCAAAAGCAGAACCTCAGGGATTTCGGTGACCTTGTCAACAATATCTCTCCCGTGCACGTTAAGCAGGATTCATGGGTTTACAATGCGCTTGATAAACTTAAGAAACTTGACGGAGAAACCGAACTTATCACAGGATACGGTGATACCTTCTCCGAGGCCGGAGTATTCCTCAAGCAGGGCTTTGCCGGAGTCGGATTTAATGAAGAAGTCGCTTATTTCCAGGATCACTGCAGCAGGATGTATATAACCGAGACGGCGGAATGAGAATTTCGCCAAAACAGATAAAGTATTGTATAAAAAGGGCGGTCTTTTAAAGGCCGCCCTTTTTGG
>JAIKZO010000099.1 GCA_024682115.1 Lachnospiraceae bacterium | reverse complement strand
GTTCGGGTGGCACTCGTTTTCCGCAGAAAGATAGAACTGTGTGCGGTAGCCCCAGGGCGATCTTATATAGATCTCTTTGATGCTCTCTTCTATCACCTCAAGCATCGGAGCAACATTGTAGTTCTTGCCGCAGTTTTCGTTAAGGAAAGGTGCTACAAGCTCTATCGGATCGTTTCCGGCGCTCTTTCCCATACCGTAGAGCGTACCGTCTACTATGATGTTCCTGTCGGTCTCGTGCCTTATGAAAGCCATCGCATTGGCATAACCGAGCTGAAGATTGTTATGGGCATGGAATCCGATATAGATGTCCTTATCTACCGCTGCGTCGAGCTTTTTATATAGATCGAGCATCGTGTCCGGATATAAGAGGCCATAGGTATCTACCATGGAAACCGCCATAGGCCGGACCTCATTAACGAGTTTGGAGATCTTAGCTATGTCTTCATCGGTATATTCGGATACCGCAACAAGCTGTGCGGTAACGATATATCCTTTGTCCTTTATCTGCTTAACGAAAGCCATCGCATCATCCATAAGATGTTTCTTAAAGATAACTCTTATTCCGTCCAGGATACTGTCCTTACGGTCTTCGAGGTTATCTATGCTGCAGGTTCCGTAGTCGATCATACCGACCATTACAGGCGGGCGCTTAGTAGTAGACTTAAATGACTCCCTTATTGATGCTGTATCGGGAAAGATCGTCCTGTTTACATCATAGGGGCGTCTGTCATCAAGGAATCCTATCTCTATCATCTCAACACCCGAAGCTATAAGACGTTCATAAATGTTGATGATCTTGCTGTGGCCGAATTCCCAGTCGTTCAAATATCCGCCGTCTCTTAACGTACAGTCAAGAAGTTTTATGTCTCTCATTTTTGATCTCCGAATATCTCCGCTTTATCCCTTAAGACAAGCTCATTGTTCCTTACTTCATATATCTCATCACAGTTCCTTACGGTGGTCAGTCTGTGTGCCACGATGACCATCGTAACCTGTCCGTATAGATTGTTGATAGCCGACATGATGGCAGATTCCGTATTGTTATCAAGCGCGGAAGTCGCTTCATCAAGAACGAGTATCTCGGGTCTGTGGTAAAGGGCTCTCGCTATCGCAATCCTCTGGCGCTGACCGCCCGAAAGACGCGTTCCGCGATCTCCAACCATCGTATCAAGTCCCTCGGGAAGAGTTGCAATAAACTTTGAAAGTTCAGCTTTATCGAGAGCGTCCTTAACGAGTTCTTCATCTATCTCTTCTTCTCTTTCACCGAAAGCCACGTTATTTCTTATCGTGTCATCGCAAAGAAAAACGGATTGCGGTACATAACCTATCGTATCGGACCATTCCTTCGGAATCTCCGTTATCGGACGGCCGTCCATCCTGATGCATCCGTTCTGTGGAACCAGAAGCCCTAAAAGTATGTCTACCAGAGTGGATTTACCGGCACCGGATTCTCCGATCAGTGCGATCGCACGTCCCTTAGGTATCGTAAGGCTCACGTTTTCAAGGACGTTGCCCATGGTTTCGTTATACGCAAAAGTGATATTTTCGATATCGATCTTATCCTTGAATTTTCCGGTCGAGAATACACTCTTCTTCTCTTCAAATGTATAAGTACCGCCCTTGCTGATAAGACCTTTTGAAACCTCGCGGCCCTTCATAAAATCCGCAGCCTCGGGATGGGCTTTGGCATATTCCTTCGAAACCTTGATGTTCTCGCAAAGGGCGTTTATCTGAGGCGAGCATCCGGAAAGCGAGTTCATCGAAGATGATATTCTTCCGAGCGAAGGAAGCACCCTGAACGCACCTACCGCAAATGTCGCAAGTGTTGCAACAAATCCCGCATCCGATCCGAAAAGAACGATCTTGACACAAACCGCGATCATGATACCGGATATACATATACCTTCAATGATGAATCCCGGGCTTTCGGCTCCTACAGCCTGGCGGCACTGAGCCTTCTGAGCGTATATGCTGTTCTTTTCATACTGATATATGAAGAATTTCTGCTTTCTGAAGAGCATTACATCCTTGATACCGAAATAAGACTGGGAAAGTGACTGTCCCATCCTTGCTCCGTATTCTCTCGCGATCACACCTTCACGGTACATCATCTTACGGAAAACGAAATAGATGAGAACAAGGCAAAGGAGCGCAAGTACAAGTACGGACAGCGCAAGCTGCCAGTCGGTGATGAAAAGGAATACGCAGATCATTGAGATCGTAAGAGTTTCGGAGATGATCCTGAACGCTGCCGCAACGACACCGTTTATCGCATTTGCATCGGAAGCAACGGCTCTGCTGTATTCACCGTAGTTGCTGTCAAGGAAATACTTGTATCCCCTGCTCATCGTATAAGTCATCATCGTAACGGATACTTCTCTTTGTATCTTACATGCGAACTTAACGCGGAGCCACGAAAGGAACATAAAGTAAATGTTCTTAAGTATATAGATCACAACGACCGCTCCTACGATCAGCATTACAAGCTCGCTGTATGATATCTGACCAAGAGCGGGATTGTTCTTTATTAGAGAACTTTCCTTAATCGAATCGGGGCTTTGAATGACATTTACCAAAGGAAGTATCACGGAAACCCCCAGCATTTCAAGCAGAGAACCTATACAGGTTGCAAGGAATACCAGCACACAGAGCTTCTTCTGGCTCGGGTTCAGTATGTATAATGTTTTTTTGACAAGATCGAGTATTTTTTTCATTCAGCTTTTTTTATCGACTTTCTTTTTTGTATCTTAAGCACTGCTTCCCTTACTCCGTCTACGGAAAGAACAACCGACATAACCAAAAGCAATGATATATTTATAAGCGTCCTGTAAGGCAGCGGAACCTGTCCGTCCTTATCAAAGGTCGGAACCGAAAGGCCCGAAACATAGGGAATTATAATAGCGGCAAACAGAATTCCGTATATGATCCAACCTACTGTTTCATATACTTTGTTTTCATTATCCGCTCCGGTGTCCGTTCCTTCGGAAACATCCTTATCCGGAATGATATCATTAAGAAAGTATATGAAAGGAATAAGCAGGAACAACAGCGTGTACGGTGCGCTGAAAGGAACCGCCAGTACCATAAGGATTGAATAGCAAAGAAGCTCCTTCCAGGAAGACTTTGTCATCGCAGCCGACAGGCCCACAAGAATTATCCCGAGGAACATCACAGCATTACGCAGTCTGTCCGATGTTTTTATCCCCGTTATATTCTCATAAAGCCTCCAACCGTTCTTGAACGATAGATTGTAGGCATAATCGGTTCCCATATCAAGGGATCCCTTTTCTATGGTCTTGAACATACCGCCAAGGAAACTCTTTTCTTCATTCTTAACCTGATGCTCTTCATTATCGGTCATCTGAAGTGTCAGCCTTGAATCTTTTTCAACCAGTGAGCCGACTTCTTCTTTGTAAGAAACGGAGTCTTCGACTATTTCCTTTATCACAGAGGTTTCATTTTCAACAACTCTGCTTCCCGTAAAGAATAACGTACCTCTGACGAACCCCTCTATTGCTTTTGTCCCTCCGAAAGGAATGAATGTGATATAGAAAATGAGAATTCCTACCACCGCAAGTTTTAAAGCGGATTTAAACCCTCTTTTTTTAAGGGTATAGAACCCGAATATAGCAGGATATATCTTTATGCTCGCAGCAAGTCCGAGTGCGATATAGGCTATGGCTCTTACCCATTTTTTCTCGCTTTCGGAAAAAGCCACATAAATGAAAGTCAGAGCAAATGCCAATACAATGATATTTCCTCTCTCCAATGCAAACACCGCCGGCATGGAAAGCATTATGATAAGGTATAAAACGTCTTTTTCAAACCTGTCCAGTTTTGTTTTTGCCTGAATTGCTATACCTGCAATAAAAGCGCTTATGGCCATGTAAATAAAGAACACGATAAGTGCTGTTTGGTATTCTCTGAGAGGTGTGCTTCCATCCTCAATAAAATCTCTCATGACAGCGATCCGGAGTGTCTTAAATACCAGAACCGCTCCGGCAGGATATGCGGATCCTATTTCCCATAAATAAACATCAAAACCCGTAAACCCGGAAATATTATGGATAAAATCCATGAAAGTATCCGTATTGGAGAAAAACAGTATCGATTTCAGATTTGAATTATCAAAAAGACACGTGGCGTAAAAGATCAACGTCAAAAAGAGCATTATCAGAAGATATGCTCTTACGCGATTCTTTTTGATAAATGAATATACTTTATCAGTCATTGTCCCAGACCTTCCAGGGTGCCTTACCGGTCTTCCAAAGTCTCTCAAGCATGTTCTTCTCGTTAAGGGAATCCATGCACTGCCAGAATCCCTCATGCCTGTAGCTCATGAGTTCACCGCCGTTTGCGAGGTTCTCCAAAGGCTCTCTTTCGAATATTGTATCATCATCTATAAGGTAATCAAACACGGCAGGTTCGAGCACCATATATCCGGCATTTATGGGTGTTACATCTGTGGCTTTCTTTTCACGGAAGCTTCTTACCGCGCCCATTTCGGTTATATCAAGGACACCCTTTTCCTGCTTTTGAACGACAGCCGTAAGTGTAGCCTTTTTACCGTGAGCCTTATGGAACTTCACAAGTTCGGCTATATCTACATCGCATACTCCGTCACCGTATGTCATCATGAACGTCTCATCTCCGACATACCTGTGTATCCTCTTAATACGGCCGCCCGTCATGGTATCAAGCCCGGTGTCAACGCATGTGACCTTCCAAGGTTCAAGATGTGCTTCATGGATTATCATCTCGTTATTTCCGCCCGTATAATCGAATGTTACATCGCAGTTATGGATGAAGTAGTCGGCGAACCACTCCTTTATCATATGCTGTTTGTATCCGCAGCAAATGATGAATTCATTGAATCCGTAATGTGAATATTCCTTCATGATATGCCAGAGTATCGGCTTTCCTCCGATCTCGATCATCGGTTTCGGTCTGTATTCGGATTCTTCTGATATCCTTGTTCCTTTACCGCCTGCAAGTATTACTACTTTCATTCCAATCCTCCCGCTCAGCTATATGTTTTTTACTTCTGAGCCATCAAAATCATACATAAGGGATCATATAAGTATTATTATATTCCCCGTCCTTTAACAGCATCGCTCCGAGATACCCGCCCGAAATAGAATATATCAGGCTGTCACACTTTGAGAGCATATATATTTCCTGCAGATAAGATGATTCTTTATCATAAACTTCATCCGGAGGAAACAGTCCCTCAAGGGATTCTGTTTCATATTCACTGAATGCCCTGGTCCCGGTCTCGATATACTGACCCTTAAGAGTCTTTCTGGGGCGATCTAGGCAGATCAGTTTATCACCGAGTTTTTCTCTTACCATGTCCACGGTATCGGAGCAGGCGCATGACAGGAATACCCTGTCGCATCCCCATTCGTTCATCAGTTCTTTTACCTTGGCAACGATATCTGCTATCTCGGGGATAGTCGGGTGATCCTTAAGGAGCATCTTCTGCTCGGGATCTATGATAAGATCCTTGCTGCTTTGGCAGAACTCCTCCCTTATCATAACACCGACGACTCTGCTTTGCGAAAAACCGTCTTTTACCCCTGGATCTATACCTTCTATAAGCTCCTTTTTCGGGATAAAGACATATTCCTTAATGAGCTTTTTTACTCTTTCTGTAAACTCTTTATCTTCAAGGCTTTTTGCCGAAAAGACTTCGCAGGTCTTTTTATGGAAGTTATAGTCTGCGGCATTTGTCGCACTTACAAGGGTCTTTCCCTTTTTTGGGCATTCCGAAGGAAGTATCTTCTGATCAAAGAACTTTGACCAGTAATCGAAATGTCCGATCTCGCCTCTGTTAAAGGTGAAAGGAAGATCCCAGTCTATCACCGGGATGAATCCGTATTTTTCGGCCCAGAATATGGCGGGCACGCTCCAAATCAAGGTTGAGAAAAGTCCCATCCTCGGATATTCGGACCTTATGACCAGATATTTTTCCTTTCCTTTAGGTGTTCCTTTTACATAGTGGAAATCCTTGGGATTTTTGCCGGATATAGTATTAAGTCTCGCGGTGATCTTATACCCTAGAAGAAGTCTTATCTTTCTTCCGGTTACTCTGAAGAATCTTTTTACCGCGTCAACTCTTTTATCAAGTTTTTCCGTATTTATATGTCTTTTTATGAATTCCTTTAACTTATCCATAAGGGCTGTTTCTGTATTTTTCGACCATCTCGGGGATATATTCGCGACGGTTCCTTATAAAGGATTCTATCTCCTTAGTCTCCTTATCGCATCTTTCATACACATCATCGGTATAAAAACGTTTACGGTCCGCTTTAAGAGGCTCGTCCGTTATACGATGGTATTCGGATAACACTTCTTCGACTCTTTCGGACGAAAAATTGGTTTCGTTCAGTTCAAGTATCCTGTCAAGAAGCCTGTTCCTTAACGAATCGTTGCGCATCAGATCCCTGAAGAACGGATATTTCATGGTTGACTCAAACGAGTCAAATTCTATCATCGAATCATCAAACTCCGCCGAATTAAGATCGAAGACAAGCCATCTCCACTTTCCGTCATTATACTTTCCGGTCCCGGTCTTCCTCGTTCTCCACGCGGCCAGATTGTTATGCGGCCAGTCATCGTTTCTGGATATATATATCATGACCGCAAAGTAATCTATAAAGCTGTCTATATCGATCATATCGCAAACCCTGTCATAGTTGGCCGGATCGCACATATCATTATTTAATATGAATTCATTTAAATCTTCCCAGAGCTGAAGCTCCGTCCAGTCTCCCTCGTCGATCTCATTGTTCTTGACCATTATCAGATTATCGGGAAGGACGTTATAGTGGTATCTCAGATAATCCTTATCATATTTTTCGGTAATCCAGTAAAAACCCCAGTACTCTCCGTCAAGAAACATCACGTAAGGCTCAAAGTCCATGGTGGAGCACTCTAGTCCGCTGCATAGCTCATTTATAAGATAATCTTTTAACTTGGTGTAATTATCATTACCTCCGGGTGTTACCGTAACTCCGACCGGATATCGATCATTTTCAAAAATGTTATACATAAAATGATCGTATGTACTGTATTCATCCCTGACATTAAGGTTCAGGCTCTTGGGGTAAAGTCCCCTGCTTCCTCCTCCGTGAGGCTTGATACCGCAGTTCTGTGAAAGGACGAGTTTGCCGTTTTTAAAGAACTGTACGCTTGCCGGTTTTTCTTCGGCTATTATCCTCGTAAAGTTAGCCTGCCAATGCCACCAGTTCACGTCCTCAGGTCCGATATACTGTTCATATTCATCGAATTTCTGCCCGAGAACATATATGCCGTCCTCATAAGCAAAGAGGTTATCGGGGTCTGTCGTTATGCTTAGTACGTTTACTCCGTCATATCCGGGTTTATCGTCAAATCCCACGTAATACGTTGCGGTTTTTATCTCGCTGTATTTATCGTCTCCGTAATAAACAACGGCTCTTACGACATTACATTTATCAACGGGATAGTCCGGGATCTTATACATGGGATCAAAATGCTCAAAAAGATCGTATTTCTCCATGAGATCCGTCCTGAACGCCGCACTCACATCATCCCGAAGACAGTATACGTTTTCATTTGATGTGGCATCCTTAAGATGTATCGGTCCTTCGTATTTTATGGAATCTTTGGTTGGGTCCGATCCGTCCAGCGTATAGTAAATCTCTCCGCTCGGTGCATACATCGCAAGATCGAATTCATCATCATAAAAACCGGATTCCTTCGAAAAGTACAGTGCCTCAACATCATCGGCAACGATCGGACGGTTCTTGCTTATGATCAAAAAAACCAGAAAGACAAGGATCAATACGCCGGAAGCAATATAAAATCCGTAAAACTTAGTGTTTTTATAGAACGTCATCAGGGTCATACTCCATCAGGGAATATCTTACTACTCCTTCGGTCTTTGCAAGCTCTTCCGCGAGGACATCCGCCGCTCCGGTAACTATCTCAAATATGAGTATCACACCTTCTTTTTTGAAGTTTCTGCTCTTTACCCTGTATTTTTTTGTTCCCGCTTTAACCTTTTCTTCGATCG
>JAIKZO010000055.1 GCA_024682115.1 Lachnospiraceae bacterium | reverse complement strand
GAAACCGTTGCGTTACAGATGATACGATCCCCAAGTTCATCGGCGAGCCTCTTCCAGACCTCCCCGTATCCGTATTTTTTCGGATAGTAAAAACTCTGGTGGCCGGGCTGTGTGCCGTATGCCCGATGCTCCCGGCACGATCTTAAAGTATCTTCATAATCAACGTTCGGGAGTTTTTCAAGCCAGTATGTTCCGAGCTCGTCAAGTTCATCCGCAAACATCTTTTTGTTATACGGGATCATATAATCCTCGGCTATCTTATCCCCGAGCTTCCAGTTTATCCATTCCGTGAATCTTTGAGGCATCGGGAGGCCGTTATTGCATCCGGCTTTTTTTATGGAGTCGAGATATTCGTTCTGTTTCTCTTCGGGAAGCTGCCAGATATTAGCTTCGAGAGGATGCGATATCTCGGATCCGTTAAGGTCTATCCTCGAATCCCTTTCGTAAAGCTCCCACTCTTCTTTTCCCATGTAGTCAAAAAGAAAATCACAGACCGCCGGTCTCCTGACATCGAGAAAATGCCCTCCGCCCGTATCGAGCGCCCAGCCGTCGACGTCGGCAGATCTGCAAAGTCCGCCGGCTTCGTTTTCTTTTTCCAACAGTAATACGGAATTTTCACCCTTGCGAACAAGGGCATTTGCAAGGCAAAGTCCAGCAGGACCTCCTCCCAGGATAAGATATTTTACATTGATCATTTCTCAATACTATCATAAAGAAGCTTCATCGGGCAATTTTTCCTTAAAGATCTTCTTTTTGTATCCCAGGTACCTTAACCATGCGGTGAATCCGCTGAAGAACCAGACTACTCCGGTAGACCACCATATGCCCCAAAGCCCTATGGCGGAGATCGACGTTAGAAGTATCGGAACGGTGAACCTGCCTATGACCTCAACAATTCCGTTAAGCAGGGCAAAGAATGCGTCGCCGAGACCGTTTAGCACACCTCTTATAACATATATGGTTCCGAGGAAAACGTAGAACAGACTGGTAATGCGGACCGCCTGGGCCCCCATATCGATGACCGCTTCCTCATTAACAAAAAGGCTCACAAGGTTACGTCCGAAAAGCTGCATGACGGGGAGCATCGCAAAAGAGAATATCGCCATGAAAAGCATGGCTTTTCTGTATCCTTCTATGATCCTGTCTTTCTTCCTGGCTCCGAAGTTCTGACCCGTATAGGTAGACACTGCGGTTCCGAGTGTCTGATAAGGCTGATGTATGAGCTGCTCTATCCTGCTCGTGGCGGTAAATGCGGCGACCGTAACGGCACCGAAAGAATTAACGACTCTCTGAAGCGCCATGCATGAGATCGCTATCATACTGAATTGCAGCGAAAGGGGAATTCCCAGCCTGATGACCGAATACACGAGTTTCCTGTCGACTCTGAAATCTTCTCTCGTAAATTTAAAATATGGGTTCTTTTTTACCGCATAAATGATACACGAAAAGCCCGAAAGAAGCTGGGAAATGGCTGTCGCTATACCGGCTCCGACAACTCCGAATCCGAGTGAGTAAACAAAAAAGATATCAAGCACAACATTAATCACGCAGGATATCACAAGAAAATAAAGAGGCGTTCTGGAATCACCGAGCGCTCTTAACATCGAAGCGATGAAATTATATATGGAAACAAAGACTATTCCGACACACATTATCCTTATATAGGCAAGCGAATCCGGCATGATCTCCGCGGGTGTGTTCAAAAGTTCAAGTATGGGGCGCGACAGTGCATAAGCGATCATTCCTACCATGCTGGGAAAAACGAGCATGATATATCCCGTGTTGGTGATACACTTTTTTACGGCCTTTTCATCTCCGCTTCCGAAGAACTGGGAAGTGACTATCCCTCCGCCCGAGCCTATTCCGTTACAGAGCGCAAAAAACAGAAACGTTACCGAAGCCGATGCGCCTATAGCCGCAAGTGCGTTAGCGTTAACGAGTTTTCCCACTATGACCGAATCGGCCAGATTATATAATTGCTGAAAGATATTCCCGATGAGCATGGGCACCGCAAAAGTGATCAAAAGCTTTATCGGATTGCCCTCGGTCATGTTAAGGACCGGTTTGCGGGAAGGATGGTGATTCTGTTTCATGGCCATTTGTTTTATGTAAAAATATACTGATCTGCACTATTCCGTATGAATCAGTATATTACTCCATTACATTTTAAATATACAGCAATATCGGCGAAAGATATAACAATATTTCAATTATTGGCCGCAAATGCCAAAAAACCTTGAATACCTTTTCCCGTTATGTGATAATCTAATACGATGACACGGGCTATTAGCTCAGCTGGGAGAGCGCCAGGTTCGCAATCTGGAGGTCAGGGGTTCGATCCCCCTATGGTCCATTTCAAAAATTAAACTGTTGGTTTATTGTTCCTATATATCAGACGATATATCATATGAATATGATGACATAAGATCATAACCCGATCAGGGTACAAAAGACCGAGACATGGATGAACGATCAAAACGCACAGTATTACTGTGACCGTTTTAGTTCTCTGTGTATCGGTCTTTTTTTGTACCTTGACAACTGAATATACCCCGGCCGAAACGGAAGGCAGATCTTCGGGATCAAACAAATGTAAAAGGCAAAAATGAAAGGAGTAACATTATGGAAAATAAACTGGGTATATATTGCAGCAGGACTTTTGCGGATTGGATGTTAAACAAAAACACAGCTGATACGGATTATCCCGCAACATCCTTCCACAGACTCATAAGAATGTATTGCAGAACAAACTACAAAGAGTTTTTTGACGAAGAGGAGCGAAAAGGAACCGAATTCAGATACAGACTTATCCCTGATAATGACCGTATCCGTTTCGAAAGTTCCTACGAAGTCGTTTTTCTCCCTTATAAAGGATTTACGATCGGAGATTCCCATGAAGAGATCGAACCCTGTGAACCCGAACCGCTGGACAAACTGATCTTTGGATACAGGATACTTCAGACCAGAGGGTTTTTGCCCGGTTCCACACAGTCGGCTTTCTGGTTCGATGCTTATTCCATGGACTGCCTTGTAAATGAGATAGTATCCAGATCTGAAAAGGTGGAAAAGTTTGCCAAAAAGAATTCGATCAGCATCGACGGGATACTTAAGGAAGGTGAAGGAAAATGCCTCGGTTATAATCCCGAAGCATCTAAGGTAAAATGGATCGACTCCTTCCGCGCGGAAGAGTTTCAGCGGGCGGAAGAAAGGATGTTCATAGATAACGAATGGCCTTTTTCCGTCGGCCCGTCCTGTCCGGACAGGATCATATGCCTCCAGATGTACACCCGTATCATATGCGAACTGGTAAAAGAAGCAGACCGCCTGGGTCTTGTGCCCGATAAAGACGAGTACTTCTACGAACTTCGGACAGTCGCCTATGCTGCCGCTTTATTATCTCTATCCAAAGAACCCGGATTTTCTTTATCCGAAGGAGTAGATAAAAAAGCTGCGTATGAACTGTCGGAGGAGATCTTTGAAAAGTATCACGACTACCAGATAGGCCTGGATGAGACCTGCCGTAAGATAAAGATCGGATTGCTGTGGGATCTTAATGTAGAGATAGACCGTTCCGAGAGGATGCTGCTCGATTACGATGACGGTTTTCTTGAAGAAGCACCGATAGGACTTACACCCGAAGATTACGACAAGTGGTCTTAAGATATTAACGGATCTTTATCCCGTAAAATCCTTCAAGAAGATCCGTAACATAATCCCTGGATCTGGGTATGTTATCAAGTTTTGACGGATCCTCGAAAACATATCTGAACACCTCGGCAAAATACTCAAGGGGACAGGTTCTGTTATAGTCCGGAAAACCCGAGATCTCGTTTTCCTCGGCAAATATCTTCTGCCACTCAGGATCTCCCTCCATCGACATATAAGGTTCGTTTTCAAACTCCGTGCTGTATCCGTATGCAGCTCCGATTATGAAATCAACCGCATGGCCGACTTCATGTACAACGGCCATCTTCGTACGTGACACAGTATTTCCCATTATCGCTATCTTCCCGTCGGGAGGGGTAAGATTATCCTTTAAATGAAGATTTTCACCGTCTATCACACAGTCGGGATAGATAGTCATCCCGGCATGCTTTTTGGTCGTGGTCCCCGAAGGATCCACGATGTATTTAAATCCGTTGTCAGCCACATTTTCAAGGATCACGGGAGGGATGACCGAAAGACATTCTTCCACGGTTGAACTGATGCTTTCGGGAACTTCCTCCGTATACTCTATCTCAAAAACATTGTCATACGAAGCCGAAGGTGAATCGATAAGATCGACGGTCGTAT
>JAIKZO010000019.1 GCA_024682115.1 Lachnospiraceae bacterium | reverse complement strand
CACCCAGTTCAACGTTTTTCTGGATGATCGTCTCCATCTTGTCGGCCTTCGGAAGTCCCTGGAACAAAAAGACTTTTACCGGAAGTTCTCCCGATCCTTCCTTTATAAAACGGAGTTCGCATTCAACTCCTTCCTCGGTATAATCGCTTATCGCACAGCGGAATTCGCGATCGTCATTTCCGTTTGAGACACTTATCTCCTCGCCCTTCTTCATACGGAGGACGTTTTTTATGTGATTGACATCCTGTCCCTTAATAATGACCTTTTTATCTTCGATATTTATTTGATCATCACTTACAAAAAAACGGTACATCCTATTCTCTTACCGCAGTCACCGATCTCCATTCGCCCTGTGAGTTAACACAAAGAACTCTGAATCCGGCTTTTTCCATGGCTTCCTTAACCACTTCTTCTTTTCCTTCGATTATCCCCGAAGTGATGAATATCCCGCCTTTTTTGATGTGATCCTTTACTACGGGAGTAAGCGGAACAAGTACATCCGCAAGGATATTGGCCACAACGATATCGTATTTTTCATATCCGACATCATCTCTTATCTTACTGTCGGTGATGATATTTCCTATCATCATGCGGAACTTGTCTTTGGGGATGTTGTTGGCCTCCATGTTGTCGCGTACCGCATCGACTGCACATGGATCAAGGTCTGTTCCGACGGCTTCCTTTGCTCCGAACATCACGGAAAGAATCGCAAGTATCCCGCTTCCGGTGCCCACATCGAGCAGTACGGTTTCGGGATTCACATATTTTCGAAGTTCCCTTATGCAAAGCTGGGTGGTCTCATGTGCACCCGTTCCGAATGCCGTACCCGGGTCTATATGAAGAACATATTTGCTTTTATCGTCTTCGCTTATCTTTTCCCATGAAGGGATTACAAGGACGTCATCAACAGTAAACTGGTGGAAATACTTTTTCCAGTTATTGATCCAGTCGATATCCTCGGTCTCCGTTACGGTTACGGTTCCTTCGCCTATATCGATGTTAAATTCGCGAAGTTCATCAAGTTCCCTCTTTATGTCTGAAAGGATCTCGTCTTTTCTGTCAAGTTCTTCCACGAAGAAACTAAGATAAGCAGTACCGTCATCCTCTTTTTCAACAGGCGGGATATCCACGAACATCTGCTCTTTTTCAAGCGCCGTAAGAGGAACGTTATCCTCAATCTGAGCACCCTCAAGCCCGATATCGTAAAGCGTGCTTATCACGATATCTTCCGCATCAACCGTTGTTTTTATCCTGAATCTCAACCATTTCATATTTCTACTCTTCCGTCACCTCGATCGGGGTATTTCCGGTCCCTACATAAACAGCATTGACTACATTAAAGCTGGCTCCGTTACTCCTTCCGCATGTCGAGAGCGTAAGGATATTCGGATATCCTTCAAAAAGAGTGTTCTTAAGATCTTCGCTGAGCTCGTATTCACTTCTTTCAAATACCATGTCCAGATACTGGTCATAAAGGTCAAAGCTTGATATCTCGTCATAGCACACATCGGGCTGATAAGCGGGATAGTATGCGAATATCCGATATTTCTTTACATCGCCTCCCAGAGTATAGATATATACATACGGGTTCTGGTCGACCAGTCCTTCTTCCTTACGGAAACGTTTTAACGATCCGAACATCGTGCCGTTACGCATATTGTGTCCGAAAATGATCGTATTGCGGGAAGAATATTCTGCCTTGCAGGCTTTGGACATGAATATGGATCCGCTCGCATTCTGGGTTCCGTCAAACATGATCTTTAAATACTCTTCATCGTCATGGCTGTGCACGACCGGATAGCAGATATCAAGGACCGGAACAAAAATAGTCCCCACATAATCGGAATTGATCTTTGAAAGATTATAATGGTCGATATTGAGATAAGGATAAGTGATCTCAACTTTCTCCTCGGCCTCTTCAGTTTCTTCGGGCTCTTCGGTTATTTCCGGCTCTTCCGGTACAGGCGCAACCGTAATGTTCTGCGAAACCTGATAATTGTGTGCATCAGCGGATCTG
>JAIKZO010000044.1 GCA_024682115.1 Lachnospiraceae bacterium | reverse complement strand
AGGAACTCAACCACTTTGTTACTGCAAGAACCTAAAACTCATAAATTGCAAGATGATAGATACGGACCTTGCGTTTGAGAAGTCGGATGTGGAAGCTTCGATAGACTCAGAAGTGATAAGTATTAAGAATCCTCAAAGCGGCACTATCCATGTGCGAGAAGTTGGAGAAATTATTATGGATGATGAAGACGCTAAGGGACGGGTGCTGATTTTAGGACGGAAAGAATGTGCTTGATTTAAATTATTTCTTACATGGAAATCAGTATCATTGTAGTATTTTTTACTATCATTATTCAAGTTGTCACCAGCCGCATATTATCCAATGTAAGCCATTTGGTATTTGGTATTGACAGATAAATAAACATGTCTCATAATATATCAAAATGATATATATCAAAGTGATATATCGCACCGACTTAAAAGGAGTAAGATCATTATGAGACAAAAAGTAAGAAAGGGTCTGCTGCTCTTTTCATTTCTGGCTTTCCCGATTACCATATGGTATTTTTCTCCATACCTTATAATTAACGCAGCCATGGAGCATATCATAAACGGAAGTTTTATTGTTTTTTGCTTAATGCTTATCTTCTCCATGTTCTTTGGAAGAGCCTGGTGTGGGTATCTATGCCCTGCCGGCGGCCTTCAGGAATGCGCCATGAGAGTTAATGATGATCCCGCTAAGCAGGGAAAACGTGATAGGATCAAATATGTGATATGGACAATTTGGATGATCGCTGTGATCGTGACATTTATCTGCGGCATAAATGATATTACGATCAACCCGTTTTATATGACGGACCATGGCATTTCTATTGCCGACATCAGTAATTATGTTGTGTACTACGGCGTGATCCTGCTGCTGGTCATACCATCCCTTATTCATGGCCGCAGAGCGGCCTGCCATTATATCTGCTGGATGGCGCCTTTTATGGTGATCGGCAGCAGCATTGGAAAGTTCCTTCATCTTCCGCAGCTCCACGTTGAAGCGGATAAGGATAAGTGCATATCCTGCGGAAAGTGCAGTAGGGCATGTCCTATGGGTCTTGACGTAAAAGAGCTGGTGGCTACGGGTAAGAATTCTAAATGCACCGAGTGCATCCAATGCGGAGCCTGCATTGACGAATGTCCCAAAGCCGCCCTTAAATACAGATTTACCTGGAAATAACCTTGTAAGGAGAGAGATCAGTATGGCAAAAGACAGAAAGATAGATCTTGTGATCTTAGGTCTTCTATCCCATGAGGATCTGACCGGATACGATATAAAAAAGCAGATAGACAGCGCAATTTCTTTTTTCTGGAAAGGCAGCTTTGGAAGCATCTATCCGGCCCTTGGCGAAATGGAGAAAGGGGGCCTTGTAAAGCGCAGGAAATCAGGAAATACCGGTGGCCGTGAAAAGATAATTTATCAGATCACCAAGACCGGCATGGATACCCTTAAGACATGGCTTAATGACGAGAAGGCCACTAATGACCTTAAATACGAGACTCTTCTGAAAATGTATTTTGGTGGCGTAGAAGACAGAAACGTGACGATCCGAAATATAGAAATCTTTGAAAAGCAGGTCAGGGAAGATTTGAAGCTCCTTAAATTCTACAAGGAGAATCTGGAAAAGGTCCTGGATCAGGAAACCCATGTTCACTACTATCTGACCGTTCTTTTTGGAATAGAAACCTATGAGGCATACCTTAGATGGTGCAAAAAAGCCATGAAGATGATCTTACAATAATACCTGTATCCGTGATCCAAAGAATACTTATGCAACCAAACTTAACAGAACTGAACTGTTATTGACAAGTATGATTGGTAGATGATCGGGCAACCATACATTACAATTCCTGTATAGATATAAAAATCGTACAGGAGGCTGTCATGAAAAGAACATTGAAGATCATCGGTATTGTAATACTGGCTATTATAGCTGCAGCACTTATGGCATTTGGCGTTTTCTGGTATGGAAACATTCATTGGTTTGATAAATACGAAAAGGCTCTTAAAAAGGTATCGGCAGTAGAAAAGCAGGTTATGCTTCCGAGCGGCAGAGAGATCAATTACGGAGAAGTAGTGAATGATAAGCCGGCACTTCTCATGATCCACGGTCAGGGCGGCATATGGGAGAGCTACGCAACACTGATGCCGGAGCTCTCTGAGAACTGGCATATCTATGCGATCGATGTTTATGGGCATGGCGAGTCATCTCATGATGAAAGCCTATATTATCTAAATGTTAACGGAGATGACCTTATCTGGTTCATAGATAATGTCATCGGTGAAAAGACGGTTGTTGCGGGACATTCAAACGGTGCCATCACAGCTGCCTATGTAGCTGCTTACGGTGGCGGAAACATCGCCGGTGTGCTCCTTGAAGATCCGCCTGTTTTTAACACTGAAGGCGAGGATTGGGAGAATTATTTTGCTTACCATGACACATATAAAAATATCCATGAATACGATCTGACGGATAGATCGGAATGCTGGGAGAGCTACTATTTGAGACATTGCTATTGGGGAGAACTGTATATGAAAAGCGCAATGCCCCAAATAGCCGACTACGCACAGAAGTATCATGATAAACATCCCGGAAAACCTGTTAAGATCGGTTTCCTTCCTTCATCGATCTGGGGCTATTTTCAGTATCAGATGGAGTATGATCTGCAGTACGGTGAACATTTTTACGATCTGACATGGAATAACGGTTACAGTCATAAACAGATCCTTTCGGACATAAAAGTACCGTGCGTATTTTTGCACGCAAAAGAAGGTAAAGCAGAGAACGGCGTTTATCTGTGCGCCGCTTCAAAAGAACAGGCGGAGCGCGCAGCGTCTTATATAACAGATTGCACATTCATTGAAACAACGACCAGTGATCATTCGATACACGAAGTACATAAAGATGTATACATTGATGCGTTAAATTCATTGGTCAGATAATCATCGGGGTACCGAGGCAGTCAGCGAGATTGACAGCAGGCCCAAGCCGGATGTGCCGTAAGCAGCAGGTAAACAGCATCCCTCCACTATGTGGAGGGATTTTTATTGACATTTACTAATAAGCATTAGTATAATAACTAACGACAATAAGTAAAACTACAGGAGACCTGTTATGAACAGAAAAGAAGAGATAATCTATGCCACATTGGAAATTGCTTCGGTTAACGGTATGAAGGGTGTATCAATGGCCCAGATCGCCGATAAGGTCGGAATCAAGGCTCCGTCTCTTTATAACCATTTCAGATCCAAGGAAGAACTCATCAGGGAGATGTATGGTTTTCTGAGAGAGAAGGCTCAGAAGAACAACCGAAGCAGACTTGTGGATTATACAAAATTGTTTGAGGAAAAAAATCTGGAGGAGATCCTGCTTTCGTCTGTTTCATCATACGTCGGAATGATATCAAACACGAACATGCTGCAGTTCTTTAAGACTTTATATTCCGAGCGGTCCACGGATCCGACAGCTGCCGGGATCATGGTCGAAGAGACCGAGCGTATGCTTGCTCAGTCCAAAGAATTGTTTTATGCGTTGGCCGTTCACGGGAAGATAAAAAATCAAAATGCGGACATGGCGGCAGTAACTTACTCTCTGACCGTTCATTCCCTTATCGATTACAGAATGGATAAGATCACAGCAGGAGAATTGAAGGAATTCGGAGACGAAAACAGTTCGGTACCCGAGGAGATAACTGATTTTATAAAGTGGTTCAGTAATATGATCGGAGGAAATGATGATGAATAGAAAACTGATAAACCGGTTTGGTCTGTTGGGAATACTGGCCCTGGCTTCTTATGCGGCGGCTTTGATCTTTTCACCCATGGCTTTTCCGGGATATAATTGGATGGAACAGGCGGCCAGTGATCTGTCTGCTGAAGCTGCACCATCAAGACATCTGTGGGATCAGTTGTCTGCATTATATGATTCGGGAAGTGTTGTATGTGCTACCTGTGTTGCGATATTCGTATCGGATAATAAAGTATCCACAAAACTGTTCAGGACGGGTATATATCTTTTTACGATCATGAACTGGATATCAAAAGTTGGATATCAGATGTTTGCTCTTTCCGATGCGGGTAAAGATATATCCGGAGTTCAGGAAGTGATGCATATGGTCGTTACCGTTTGCGTCGTTTTGCTTTCAATCGTTTCGCTGATCATCCTGATAATTGCAGGATGTAAGGACAAAACGTTGAAAGGTATAGGTATCTGGGCTGCCATCGCTCTAGGTATGATGTTCATGGGGCCTGTCGGTATGGCTGCATTTCCGCCGCAATACTTTGGTGTGTTTGAAAGATTCAGCACTTTTGCAGCTGTAGGATACAACGCTGTCCTTGGAATATACCTGTTCATGGGATTTAATAAATTCAAGTCAGAGGATCAAACATTAAAGAGGGTATAAACATGTTGACATATAGACTTATGACAATTGATGACTATGAAGCCGCATACGATCTTTGGATCGAATGCGGAAACGGACTGAACGATAAAGATGATTCGAGCGAAGGAATTGAGAAATATCTTAAACGAAACCCGAACACTTCTTTTGTTGCCATACTTGACGAAAAGATTGTCGGGGTCATTCTTTGCGGACATGACGGAAGAAGGGGAATAGTTCAGCATGCATGCGTATCGCCGGATTGCAGGAGGAAGGGAATAGGAAAGAAACTCGTCGACCTTGCTGTTGAAGCATTAAAGAAAGAGGAGATCAATAAGGTTCTTCTCGTCGCCTTCAAAAAGAACGAAGGAGGAAATGCCTTCTGGGAATCACAGGGCTTTACGATCCGTGAAGATCTGAATTATAGAAATAAAGCACTTGTCGAAATGATCAGGATCGATCCGGATTATACAAAGTGATTGTGCAGCTGATATCTATAGGGCCGCTGCCTACGCTCTTTAATTATCTTCGGAAAATGGTTATAATGAACCTGTATGCACAGATAACGTTTCCGAAAGGTAAATATGATCGCAACATTTTTTTCCATTAACTTCATGTCCATAATGATCCTGCTCGCAATCCTCGCTATGATGTACGTGAACAGGGAAGTCAAGATACCCGCGACCAATCTCTTTGTTGTCTGTGTCATTATTATGTTAGTGCTGACTCTCGTTGGGACGATGGATGATGTGGAAGCTTCCATAAAAGGTCTTTCTGCCGAAGAAGCAGCGAGAGTGGTAAATCTGCGTATATGGATGTCCTGGGCAGGATATGTCCTTCGACCCTGCGTTATCCTTACGGAGCTGCTCATCATACTTCAAAAGAGCAGATATAAAATTCTTTGCATCATACCCGCGCTGATAAATGCGGTGATATACTCCACTTCACTTTTTGGGAGCGGGATCGCCTATTCGATCGATGGATACAACAGATGGCACGGCGGTCCGCTTAGCATAACGATCTACGCTACACTTCTGCTGTATGTTCTTATCCTTCTTTACTGTTCGATCCAGTCCTTCCGCGTCGGAGAGAAAAGAAAAAGCCTGATCCTTCTGGTGATCTTCATACAGGCTATCCTGGTTTCGATCCACGAGCGCACCAGTGGCTATGAGCAGGGTTTTACGAACGAGATAATGTCTTTGTGCATTCTTGAATACTATATATATCTTACTAATGTTTACCGTCAGGAACTCAATGAAAAACTTGATGCCTATGTCGATCAGATAGAGAAGGCCGGCATAAGGCTCCAGACACTTACGACCGAGGTCATGGAAGCGCTCGCGAGCGCGATCGATGCAAAGGATAAATATACCCATGGTCACTCATCCAGGGTTGCCGAGTATTCAAGGAAACTGGCAGAGATGAGCGGGAAGACCGAAGAAGAGTGTGACGAGATCTTTTACGCCGCTCTTCTCCACGATGTAGGAAAGATCGGTATTCCCGAAAGCATAATAACAAAAGAAGGTAAGCTCACAAAAGAAGAGTATGAAAAGATAAAAGAGCATCCGGTTCTTGGAGAACAGATCTTAAAGAGGATAAGCGAGTTTCCGTATCTTGCCGTTGGGGCAGGCAGTCACCATGAACGTTATGACGGAAAAGGATATCCTCTCGGGCTTAAGGCCACGGATATCCCCGAGATCGCAAGGATCATTTCCGTAGCTGATGCTTATGATGCGATGTCTTCAAAGAGAAGTTACCGTGATCCGATCCCTCAGCAGATCGTGCGAGAGGAACTCGTAAAAGGTTCCGGTACCCAGTTCGATCCTGATTATGCCCGCCTTATGCTTCATCTTATAGATGTCGATACCGAGTACGAGATGAGCGAACGCGAGGAAGTCGTGGAACTTGCCGGAAGAGATGAACTTATCATCGAAGGCTACAGGAGCAACATGTCAGCGGGTATTCTGATAACTCCGGTATTGACGACTCTTAAGATGAGGATAAATGCCCTTGATAAGACCCCGGATAAAACGCCGGTTCCTTCGTTTATTCTTTTTGATTCGCTTGACGGCCGAGTACATTCTACGGAAAAAGAAATAAAGGATCTTAATTATTTCGAATACGGTGAAGTATGGCTTGACGGTCGTACGACAACGGGCGGCGCCAGAAAGATCCAAACGAACATTATAAAGACGGAATCTCCTGTCATCAGGAAAGAGAACGAATACAGGATCGAGGCCGTAAAGATAAAGGATCATGAGCTCATAAAGATAATCGGAAAGCATCAGATCGTTGAGGTCATCGTTGCATTGCCTGACAGCATAAGATTTTCTTATATCGGTCTTACCGGCGAGAACTGCCGTATAAGCCATGTAAGCATAGCGAAGGCCGAAGAAGAATCTCCTCAGGACTTTATACCGAGGATAGCCGAAGAGATAACCTACATAGACGGACCGGTCGGAGACATGCCGAACGTGCAGATAGACGGATACCGTACGGATGCCACGGAAGGAGTGGAAGTAAGGGACGGCCTTAAGATCTCTTTCCATGCAAAGAGCCTTCCCACCGCAAGGCTTGTATGGCATTGTCCGTTTGTTGACCTGTTCTGTTCCGATGACGGAAAAGTGAACGGCCTGAATTATCAGGACCTTGCTTTCGTAAGGTTTGACGGAGAGTCATGGCAGTGCGTCGAGGAGTACGACATTGACCTTAATGTCAACAAGACCGATGAGTTTGGAGGCTGGGAAGCGTGGAAAAAGCGCAACATGGAAGGTATCGATGCCGTAGTTACATTTAAGGTCGAAGGAAATAATTATACCGTCATCACGGAAAACGGCGGACTGGCCCTTAAGGATACGCTCATAACGACGGGTATCGAAAAGCCCGTTTACGCGGCGATAACAGGAGATCAGGTCGCGATCACGAATATCAGGGTCGGGTGATATCCCCGGAACATGCGGCTGCGAGCCGGGCAGCAGGCGTCAACCGGACAAGCTGCCTTGCAACAAACGAGCATAAATTTGCACCTTGTGCACTCACATATGTATTATCTGAAAGCATCCTGTTATGATCCATTTAAGGACAAGGAGGATGTTTTTTTATGAAGAATATAATTGCGGTTCTTACATCGATAACTCTGTTCATGCTTACTTTTTTTTCCGTAAGGAGCGTTGCGGGAGCACAGGAAGGAAGCGTTTCGTCGCTCATATCCGATTTCCGGATTGAAACAAAGAACAAAAATGTGAGCGTTGTTATTTATGATAACGGCGAAATATCGTATTATGGGGATAAAGAAGGACTTTATCAGATAGGGTCGATGACCAAGGCTTTTACGGGACTGGCCGTGCGGAAGCTCATAACGGACGGCATCATATCCGAAGACGATAAGGTGTCTAAATATATCCCGGGGTTTACGGCTTACTTTGACGGAGAAGAAGTCGACATTACGGTGAAGAACCTTCTGGAGCAAAAAAGCGGATATACGAACAACGAAAACGATTACCCTTCCGCGACCGCGGAAATGACACTCTCCGAATGGGTGGGAAGCGTTTCCGGGAAAGAATTAAGATCAAAGCCCGGGAGCGGATACGCATATTCAAACGTAAATTACAACCTTCTGGGGCTCATCGTTGAAAATGTTACAGGGAAACCCTATCGCGAGTACATGGAAAACGAGATCCTTTTGCCGCTGGGACTTACGCATACTTCGGCAGGCGTTCCTTCGGAAGGAAAGATCATTGAAGGGCAAAGACCCGGATACCGCCATTCGTTTGCTTATCCCATAGCAGTAAGGGAAGCGAGCGTTCCCGCCGGATATTTTTATTCAAACGTTGAGGATATGGGGCGCTGGATAGCGATATGGACGGGCGATGCCGAGGTGCCCGAAGGATTCGAAAATGCCATTTCAAAGGTGAAGGGACAGCTTAAGAGTACAGGCGACTACGATTCCGGATGGGAACTCTTTGATGGAGATATCATCGGACATTCCGGCGGCACGCCCAATTATTCTTCAAGGATCGTTTTTTCCGAAGACAAAAAGACCGGGGTGTGTGTACTTACGGACATGAACGTGGCTTCATCGACCGACAGCCTTTGCAACGCTATCTATGATAAGACGGTCGGTGCCGGAGCAGGAAAGATAGCTCGTGACATCTGGACGATCTTTGATATCATATTTACAGCCGTTGCTTTTGCGGGAGCTGCGATCTTTGTGTTTATGCTCTTTATAAGGAAAAGACCGGTACTGCTAGTGACGGACATTGCGCTCACGGTGCTTTTGGTCCTTATTCTCATCCTGTTCCCCGTGATATTCGGAGCGGGGATTAAGGCGATAGTCGGGATATGGGCACCCTTAAGTCTTGGCGGAGGACTTCTGGTCCTGGCTGCCGACATTATAATGATAAGCTTAAAGCTTATCTTCGGAAGAAAAAATGCAGGTAATAAAAAGACAGGTAAAGGACAGGCCGCTTACGGTCATAATTGAATATCCGGAATACACGGGATCCGTCGAGGAACTTTTTCGCAGGATAAGCGCTCTCGACATCAGCTTCCGCGTGCTTGAAGACGGAAAACAGATAAAGGTCTCGCTTACGGATATCTACTACATCGAAAATGTAGAGAGAAAGCTTTTTATCTATACGGAAAAAGATGTGTACAGGTATGATTCGTCCATGGCGGAGGTCGAGGCGATGACTTCTGGGACCGGACTTGTCAGGATATCAAGGACCTGTATAATGAACACGGAACATTTAAAAGAGATAAAGCAGGTAAGGAACAGCCATCTGGAGGCGGCCCTTGACAATGACGAGATGCTCATCGTTTCAAGGAAATATCTTAAAGCCATAAAGGACGCATTTAACAGGGGACAGATATGAAAAAGATCTTAAAAGATACATGCATACTCGCAGCACTGATGATACTTGCGGTATTTACGTTTTCGATCATATGGTCGGGAATCACGGATGAGATAAAGCTGGTGCTTTTGCTCTTCGGGCTTGCATTCGTCATTTCGGTAGTTAACTATCTTATAGACGAATATATCACCGTATCGATCATCATGAGCTATGTCATAAAGTACTTTGCGGTGTGCGCGATAGTCATGCTATTCGGGTTTATCGTCGGATGGTTCTATCCGAGCAATTTCTGGATGACGTTCATATATGTCGGGGTGGTGCTCGTTCTGGCCTATCTCCTTGACAGTTTTAAGGTTAAAAAAGATATAGAGTATATAAACAGGCACATAGCCGAAAGAACAAAGGAACAGCTTTCGTAAGAAGGTGCCGGGGAGGATCATGAAGGACTTTGATGCGGTGGTTTTCGATATGGACGGGGTCATCTTTGATTCCGAAAGGGCCACCATGAAATGCTGGCTTACGCTCGCGGACAAATACGGGTTAAAGGATCTGGAAACGACGTATTTTAAGTGCACGGGAGTGACGAACAAAAGGACCAGGGAGATAATGCTCGAAGCTTACGGGCAGGATTTTCCGTACGACGAATATGCCAAAGAGGCTTCGAAGATGTATCACGATAAATATGACGGCGGAAGACTCCCGATGAAAAAGGGCGTTGTCGAACTCCTCGACTGTTTAAGGAAAGAGGGTAAAAAGATCGCTCTGGCTTCATCCTCTCGGAAGACGACCGTTGAAAACCAGCTCAGGGATGCAAAGATCCTTGAGTATTTTGATGCCGTCATAAACGGCGATATGGTGACAAAGAGCAAGCCCGATCCGGAGATATTCCTTCTGGCATGCACAAAGATAGGAGTGGCACCGGAAAAAGCCTATGCGATAGAAGATTCATACAACGGGATAAGATCCGCATACAGGGGAAATTTAAGGCCGATAATGGTGCCGGATCTTTTGCCTGCTGATGATGAGATGAAGGAGCTTTCGGAGATAGTTTTGCCGGATCTTATCGAGGTTATCGCATATCTTGGAGAAGACCGCCGCCAGCCGTAAAGAAGACCGCCGCCTGACTCGATAAAAAATTCGTTGAATTTTTATTCAATAAACTCTTGACAAACGAATGAAATACCATTATATTGAATTTGCATTCAATGAATATGAATTCAATTAACGTGTCAGGAGGAAAATGAAATGACAGGAAACAATAAAGACAGAGTAGTTATAATAGGCGGCGGAATAGCGGGATTATCCGCAGGAATATATGCCCTGAAGGCAGGATTCGATGCCGTTATATATGAAAAGAATTCGATACCCGGCGGAGAATGCATCGGATGGAACAGAAAAGGATTCCATATCGACAATTGCATTCACTGGCTCACCGGAACGAAAAAGGGAACTGACCTTTACGAAGTATGGAAGACTACGGGCGCGATATCGGATGGTACCGAATATGCGGATATAGATTCTTTTTACACTTCATCCCTTAACGGACAGAAAGCCACGCTCTGGAACGATCTTAAGAAAACCGAAGAAGAGCTTATCGGCATTTCGCCCGAAGACGAAGAAGAGATAAAGAAGTTCATACAGTATACAGAATATGCAAAGCAGTGTCTTATCCCTGCATCAAAACCCATGGAAATGTGGGGTATCGGGGATTACATCTCGATGGGAAAAGATATGGCGGATTTTCCGAAGGTCATGAAGGAGTTTGGAAAGATCTCGCTTGATGAATACAGCAGAAGATTCTATTCACCTCTTTTAAGGAAACTGATCTGCGACTATCTGCCCAAGGAGTATTGCGTATATTCGCTCATGGTATCCTATGCGACCATGGCGGACGGAAACGGAAAGATACCGATGGGAGCATCGCTTCAGATGTCCCTTCGCATGGAAAAGAGATTTAAGGAGCTTGGAGGAAAGATCTTTTACAATACGGGAGTTGAAAAGATCGTTCTTGAGAAAAAGAAGGCGATCGGGATAAAGCTTGAAAACGGTGAGTTCGTAAATGCGGATTTTGCGATCCCGACATTGGATACATACCCGCTGTTTAAGAAACTCCTTCCCGAAAAATATATGCCGAAGGCACTTGCAACCGCATACGGCGATCAGAAGACCTATCCTGCGATAAGCGGTTTCCAGCTTGCATTTACCGTAAGAGATTCGTTCGAGACGGAGCATACTCAGCTTTTTGATATCGAACCTTTGAAGGTCGGAAGCGGAACATATGACAGGATGTATATCAAGTCTTACGGCTACGATCCTCTGTTTGTACATGACGGCAGGGTTGTTATCCAGACGAGCATCATCCAGTCGGACGATGACTTTAAGTTCTGGAAGAACTTATCGCCCGAAGAATATGCAAAAGAAAAGGAAAAGCTCATCGGAGAGGTCGCTAAGCGCGTTGTCACAAATTTCCCCGAGCTTGAGGGCGATCTTGAGTTTCTCGACTGCTGGACGCCTCTCACATACGAAAGATACTGCAACGCATATCATGGAAGCTATATGTGCTTTACGACAACACCCGAATCAAAGACGATAAGATTAAAGGGAAAGCTTAAGGGAATAGACAACATTTATCTTGCGGGTCAGTGGACCATGCCTCCCGGAGGTCTTCCTATCGCAGTGGTCAGCGGCAAGTTTGCGATCCAGAGGATCCTTAAGGGCCAAAAAAGGGATATCAACATATGACAAGAAAAGAACAGAAAGAAGAAAAAAGAAAAGCGATACTGATGACTGCGCTCACGCTCTTTGTTGAGCGCGGTTATCATGAGACAAAGATAACCGATATAGCTGAAGCGGTTCCGATGAGTACGGGGCTTTTGTTCCATTATTTTGAATCAAAGGAAGAGCTTCTGAAAGAGCTTGTTACGATGGGAGCGCAGGGAACCGGATCGGCCAGACCTACAGGGGATGTGCCGCCCGATGTTCATCTTACGGGATTCCTGGGTCAGCTTTTTTCCTACGCAAAAGAACAGCCCTGGGTATTTTACATGTTCGTTCTGATGGGCCAGGTAAGACGTGCGGGAATGCCCGAGGAAGCAAGACAGATCGCAGCATCGATCGACACGTTCGGAATGACTGCCGAGCTTATTAAGGCCGGACAGAAAAAGGGGATATTCCATAAGGGAGATGTGCTTTTGATGTCAAAATGCTTCTGGGCATCGGTACAGGGTATCATGGAAGAGATGGCCATGGATAAGGATATGAAAGCACCTTCGCCCGAGTGGATCGTGTCTATGCTAAAGTGAGATTTGTGATATAATCCCTTTATGGATATCATGGCTTTTTATGAAAGGATCGCAGGGGAAAATACGGTTCCGGCAACGATCCTTTCCATGTCGGTAATGCTGCTTGCAGGATTCCTGGTGACCAGGATAACCAAGAAGCTGCACCTTCCGAATGTAACCGCATATATCGTTGCAGGTATACTGATAGGGCCTTTCTGTCTTAATCTCATACCTTCGCGCTTCGTGGAGGCAACAGGCTTTCTTCCCGATATAGCCCTGGCTTTCATAGCCTTCGGGACGGGAGAATTCTTCAGGCTTGATACCATCAGGAAAAACGGAATAAAAGTCTTTTTGATCACTATATTTGAGGCACTCGGAGCAACATTGCTCGTATTCGGGCTTTGCTACGGAGTGTTCGGCCTTTCCATGCCGTTTTCAATGGTGCTTTCGGCACTTGCCGCAGCAACTGCTCCCGCTTCGACGATGATGACGATAAGGCAGACCGGTGCGAGCGGAGAATTCGTGGATACGCTGCTACAGGTCGTGGCACTTGACGATATGGTGGGACTTATCGCATACAGCGTGGCCATCTCACTGGCGACATCGGCCATTGCCGGAGGGGCGGCGAGTCTTTACGGGAGCTTCCTTCCGTTCCTTCTTAACATCGCAGTCGTGATACTCGGAGGCATATTCGGGTATTTCATATATCTTTTCATGCGTAACAGGCACACCACGGATAACAGGCTCATCATTGCGATCGCGCTGATGCTTACTTTCTGCGGTGTTTCGGCGGTGCTCGAAGTATCGCCGCTCCTTGGATGCATGGCGATGGGAGCCGTTTACATCAACCTTTCCGATGACGACAGGCTCTTTAAACAGCTTAATTATTTCAATCCCCCGATACTGCTGCTCTTCTTCGTGCGGTCCGGGATCTCGTTTGACTTAGGATCACTCTTCAAGGCGGGAAGTTACGGTGCATATCCGCTTATTTTGGTCGGCGTCGGCTATTTCCTTATAAGGATCGCAGGTAAATATTTCGGTTCGATGCTGGGGTGCAGGATTGCGGGATCCGGAAGACCCGTGCGGAAATATCTGGGCCTTGCGCTCATACCGCAGGCAGGCGTCGCGATAGGTCTTGCGGAACTGGGAGCAAGGACGCTTAAAGGTGAGATGGGAAATGCGCTCCTTACGATAATCCTTTCATCCAGTGTCCTTTACGAACTGATAGGCCCCGCTGCGGCGAAATTTGCGCTCTACAAGTCGGGTTCGTATGTTCCCGAGGAAGATACCGTTGCGGACGGTGACGAGGA
>JAIKZO010000139.1 GCA_024682115.1 Lachnospiraceae bacterium | reverse complement strand
AAAGCATGTATCCGGGGATCGCAAAAATAGAGTATAAGGATATATTGTCTACGCCTTTCGCTCTTGAATACGAAAGGAGGATCAGGGGAATATGGCAGAAGTAAGACTCATATGTAATCTTAAAGGGATCCTTTATTATCTTGATACTCCGCTTCTTGATTTTGAGATCAGGAACAGAGAACTGATAAAGGCAGATGACTTAAGCGGCGGCAGATTCTTTCCTCCGGAACTGGCTATATACGGAGTTACATACGGAAATATCAACGAGTTTTTCGAACGTCGTACCATGAAGGAAGGCTGCATGTATTATCGGGAACATCTTAAGAACATTGGAATGGAAAAGTTTGATTTTGACAGATACATAATAAAGAACAACGGCAACAATAATCTGGATAACTACTGGGTGAAATTTGACGGTTTCGGGGCAGGATGTTTTGCGGAACTTCTTCCGTAAATAACGGAATACCGAAACGCCGAAAAGTGTGATATTATATAAGGAGTTTTGAAAAAGACCGGCGGTCATGGACGAGAACTACGGTCACAGGAGGAAATGATATGGCAGACATACAACTTAAAGTTTCGGAATTATTTGAACCCGGTCATACACTTGCATGGCCTTATCTGGAAAAGGTTACATATCCCTGGGAAATACTTAAGGATATAAAGAGTATCATTTTGGAGATCGGACCTACACTCGATCCCGAGAAATACGATAACCCTTCGGAGGGCGTATGGGTTGCCAAGTCAGCAAAGGTATTTCCTTCGGCTTATCTGGGATCTCCCTGTATCATAGGTGAAGAAACTGAAGTCAGACAGGCTGCCTTCATAAGAGGAAGCGCACTTGTCGGCAACGGATGCGTGGTCGGTAACTCTGTTGAGCTTAAGAACGTTATCATCTCAGATGGGGTTCAGGTTCCTCACTATAACTATGTAGGAGATTCGGTACTCGGATTTAAATCCCACATGGGTGCCGGTTCCATTACTTCAAATGTTAAGTCGGATAAGACTCTTGTCATAGTAAAAGCAAACGGAGAACAGATCGAAACGGGCCTTAAGAAATTCGGAGCCATGCTCGGCGATTTCGTAGAGGTCGGATGCAACAGTGTTTTAAATCCCGGAACCGTTATAGGTTCGCATACAAATGTATATCCTACATCATCGGTACGCGGCGTGGTACCGTCCGATTCCATATTTAAGAGCGGAAAGGGAACGGAGATCGTCGCCAAATCCTAGTTTATTCAAAAGTTATGGAAAACAGTACGACTCGAAACAAATTAAGAATAAAGGATCTGATCGGTGGGAAGGACTTTTACAAAAAAGTCCTTCTTATTGCTGTGCCCATCATGTTGCAGAACGGTATCACGAACTTTGTCGGGATGCTTGATAATATCATGGTTGGAAGAGTCGGCACCGAGCAGATGTCCGGAGTCTCCATCGTGAATCAGCTTCTTTTTATCGTGATGCTCTGTCTTTTCGGCGCAACATCGGGTGCCGGAGTTCTGGGTGCGCAGTACTACGGAAAAGGAGATTACGAAGGAGTAAGGAACACCTTCAGGATAAAGCTCGTTATCAGCGCGGTGATACTGATCGCTACGGTCATCGTTCTTTTGATATTCGGGGACAACCTTATATCGATGTTCCTTCACGAAGGCTCGGAAAGCGGGGATCTAGAAGCAACGTTAAGATACGGAAGGGACTACCTTAAGGTCATGCTCATCGGGCAGATCCCGCTGGCTGTGGAATTTTCGTATTCTTCGACACTCAGGGAGTCAGGAGAGACTTCGCTTCCGATGAAAGCATCTATCGCCGCGGTCTTCGTAAACCTCGTGCTCAATTACATTCTGATATTCGGAAAGTTCGGGGCGCCGGAGCTCGGAGTTGTTGGAGCTGCTGCTGCTACGGTCGTATCAAGATGCGTGCAGCTGACGATAGTTGCGGGTTATTCGCATACTCATCTTGAAAAGAATCCTTACTTTGAGGGAACATACAAGACGCTTAAGGTTCCGGGGGCACTTCTCGGAAAAGTCATCGTACTCGCCCTTCCCCTTATGTTAAATGAGACATTATGGTCACTCGGAGTCACTACGCAGAATGCCTGTCTTTCGACGAGAGGTCTTGCCGTAGTCGCGGGAATGAACATCTGCGTGACAATATGCAATGTATTCAACATCATATTCATAGCTCTCGGTGATGCGGTCGCCATCATGGTCGGGCAGCAGTTCGGCGCAGGCGAAGTACAGGAAGGCAAACTGACCGCATACAGGATCATTGCTTTTTCGACGACACTGACCATATTCATAAGTACCGTGATGTTCCTCGTGGGACCGCTTTTCCCGCGAATCTACAAAACATATGACGAGGTAAAAGAACTTGCCGGCCACATGATAAGGATAGCGGCGATATTCATGCCTTTGCAGGCTTATCTGCATTCTACGTATTTCGCACTGAGGTCGGGAGGAAAAACATTCATAACATTCCTTTTCGACAGCGGATTCATGTGGATATTCGGTGTTCCGATCTCATTCCTTCTGGCAAAGTATTCGCCTTTCGGGATCACTACGGTATACTTCCTGGTGCTCTCGACGGATATCATAAAAATCATAATAGGAACGCTGCTTCTTCGCACGGGCCTGTGGGCCAGAAGTCTGGTGGATTCATAATGTAAAAACGGGACCGGTGATATTACATCAACCGGTCCCGAATTTATTCTCATTGATCAGAGATCTTCATCATCTATAAGATACCACTCATCATCGTCCTCATCATAATAGTAGAGCTCTTCGCTTTCTTCATCATATACGAACAGCAGATCGGATTCTTCATCATACAGAAAGATATTTCCGTCTTCATAACAATACCAGATATCGTCTTCGTAATCGTATTCCCAGTCTTCGAAGTCTTCATCTTCGTCGCAGCACTGCCAGCCTTCTTCGTATTCTTCCCATCCGCCCCAGGATTCTTCGAATTCATCGTAGTCATAATAGTTGTCGCTTCCGTCTGCATTGACGAATTTCTTAAGCCAGGTGACGTATTCGCTGTCCAGCCCGCAGTTTGTATAGATCTTTGCCTGCTTTGAATAGTATTCCGGGTTGCCGTAAGGAAGAGAAATGGCAAGTCCCGTAAGTTCGTCCTTGTCAGCGGTATGTCCGAAATATGAGGCACAGCTTTTAAGAGAGGCTTTCAGGTCTTCGGTGGTCCTCTCTTCGCCTCCGATGCTTTCCACGATGGAGAGTATGTCACTTACATAAAAATCTTCCATTGTCACATAGCTAAGGTCTTCATCCCAGAAATCCCAGAAGCCTTTGGTAAGGCTCCTTCCTTTGGCCATGTGAAGTTTACTGAAGTTTGAATCAAGGAGTTTATCGGTGTTTTCATAGGCAAATTCTATCCACTTATCCATGACTTCGGGGATAACTTTTTCATTGACCATTATCAACGTGGAAGATCCGCCTTCAAGAAGATCGTTTTCATTATCCGCTATCATATCATCGATGATCTTTTTCCCGAGCATGGCAGCAGATACGCCGGGTGATTCCTCGAGCATCTTAAGCCAGCTCGTATATTCCCAACCGAGCCCCGATTCGAAATCTTCGGACAGTATCGCATATCTGCAGTAGGGTGAAAGAACATAACAGGTCTCAAGACTTGCCATGATACAGCAATCCATTCCGATGATATCAAAAGAAATGTCCGAATTTTCTTCCAATGCATCTCGGATCTCATCAAGAGTAAGTGAATCGGAGTCACCATGCCACTCGTCATATCCGAATCCGTATACGGGTCCGCCGCCGTGGTCCCAGAAAATAAGGATATATCTGTCGGCGGGATAATTTGTTTTTCCGTAATCTATGAAATCGGAAAGAGTTTCGGAACGTGTGCATTTAAGCTGACCGAGATCATCTTCAAGGAGCTCAAGATCGCGTTCGTTCGCTCTGTATATCTGCGTTGTTTTAGAAGAAATGCCGAAATCCTGCCAGTCTTTTGTCCCCATGGTCTGTATGAGAACGTTTACATTACGGCCGACACCGGAACCGAGCATTTCTGCGATATCGTTCGAGGCTTCACCCGCCTTGGTCTCAAGATCGGATCCGTTCATGTAGACAAGGACGGTTGCGGATCTTGCATCACTGTCTATGCTTATCGGTTCGATATCTTGAAGGTCGTCATCGTATTCCTGGTATTGCGCTGTTTCCTGATCGTCATCATCTTCTTCCGAAATGTCGTCACATCCGCTAAGCGTAAACATGGTAAGAATGAGGATCAGTATAAGGAGGATACCCCTGTGCTTTCTTTTTATTTTCATGGCAATTTCCTAAGATCGTTATATTTTTGGTCTTTTGACCCCAACGTTCAGTATTTTAACACAGGAATGATGACAGAAAAAGAGAATTGCTCGGCAATCTGCCCGTTTTCTTGGTATAATGTGTCTATGTCCAAGATACTATGCAGCACAGGGGCTCTGATCGGACGCCCCAACGGAAGAAACATAAGATTGCTTGAAGAAATATTTCCGCGCTTAAACTGTGACGGGCTTGAGTTCATGTTCTACAGCGACTGGTATGTGAACTGGAAGGAGATCGCTGATTACCTGGTAAGCACGGGTTATCCTTTCCCGACCATGCACTGCCAGAAGACGGTGGGTGAACTTATAACGCAGCACGATGACGAAACAGCTTTGGATCATTTTGAGATCAACTGCAGGGTTGCTTCGATCATAGGCGCCCGGAAAATGGTCATGCATCTTTGGAACGGTGTCATATCCGATTCGGATTATCCTCACAGCCTTGAGATCTACGGAAAACTGCGCTCGATCGCCGAAGATAACGGAGTCGATCTTCTTATAGAGAATGTGCTCTGTAATCGAAAGGATCCGATGACCAGATGGAAGGAACTTTTGGAAAGATACCCGGATGCGGGACTGATATTCGATACCAAGATGGCGGATTTCCACGGACAGCTCGATATGATCTATTCTGACGGTTGTTCATATATGATCCCGCACATCCGCCACTACCACGTTAACGATTACGGCGGAGGATATATGGACTGGTCAAACCTTAAGGTGCTTCCCGTGGGTGCGGGACATATAGATTTTGACAGGTTTTTCGGGTTTGTCAAAAAGACGGGATATGATGATACATTTACGGTTGAAGCCACTGCTTTCGGCAAAGACGGGATAATAGATTACGATATGCTGAACGACTGTTTTGCGGCCGTCAGAAGATATCTGACGCGGCCGTGAAAAATATCCGGCACAGAAACGGGAATAATATCTCAAAACTTGTTATAATATATAGTTGGGGTAAAAAATAATATAAGGATTCGGACAATATGAAACTGACAGACATTTACGCAAACAAAAAGAACGTTCTTTCATTTGAGATCTTTCCGCCGAAGAAAGATGACGAGCTTAAGGATATAGAGCCGACACTCGATGTGCTCTGTGAACTGAAGCCCGATTATATAAGTGTGACATTCGGTGCAGGAGGAAGCTCAAACAACAATAAGACCATAGCGCTCGCAAAAAAGATAAAGGAAGTATATCATGTTGAGCCCGTGGTACATCTTACATGTCTTTGCTATGACAGACATGAGATCGACGAGTTTGCCAAAGAGATCGCGGCAGAGGGGATTGAAAATGTTCTTGCCCTTCGCGGTGACAGGAATCCGAACCTTACGGAGAAGGATGATTTCAAACATGCTTCCGATCTTATCACATACCTTAAGGAAACAACGAATTTCTGCGTGCTCGGTGCCTGCTACCCGGAGGACCATCCCGATTCGCCCGATCATGTGAGCGAGATGGTGAACCTTAAAAAGAAGGTCGATGCGGGAGCGGATATCCTGCTTTCACAGTTATTCTTTAACAATGAGAATTACTATAAGTTCATCGAAGACTGCAGGATCGCCGGGATCGATCGCCCGATCACACCCGGTATCATGCCGGTAATAAATGAAAAGCAGATCAGGCGCATGGTAGATACCTGCGGCGCAAACCTCGATGAGAAATTCGAAAGGATACTCCGTGCTTACGGTTCGGACAACGATGCCCTCTACGAGGCCGGAATGATCCACGCATTAAGCCAGGTCGTTGACCTGCTTGCCAATAACGTCGACGGCATCCACCTTTACACGATGAACAAACCTGCGGTAGCCAAGCGCATCTGCGACGGCATCCGTTGCCTGGTAAAACGCTGATATGAAATTTGAACATACTGCTCCGTAGCGTATTATAAGTATAGGCATTATGAGCTTTATTTTGGACATTCTGCTTGCCATAGCAGTCATCTTCATAGTGTGCGTTCTCATTACATATCTGACGGTCAGACTGTTCTTTTACAGAAACCTGCCGCCGGATTATGACTATGCGTCGATAAGTACGTCCGACATGACGGATGAGATAAAGGACCGGCATCAAAGATCGATCGACGGTGAAAAATGGTTCATGTCCAGGGATCCCGAGGATGTCACGATAACTTCTTATGACGGACTCACACTTAAGGGACGTTTTCTTCCTGCGAAAGAAGGATCCGCAAAGACCGTGATCTGTGTTCACGGTTACAGATGCTACAGCGGACTTTATGAATTCGGATCAAGGTTGGAATTTCTTTACAGCCTCGGCCTTAATCTGCTGGTGATAGACCAAAGATCGCACGGCCGCTCCGACGGACGCTTTATAGGAATGTCGATTCCCGAAACGGATGATGTAAAAAAATGGATAGGATGGGTCGATGAAAAAACGGGTCCGGATTCCAAGATCATCCTTTACGGAATATCCATGGGTGCCGCAACAGTGCTCAACGCAGCGGGAGAAGCGAATCTGTCTTCTTCGGTAAAAGCTGTTATCGAGGACTGCGGATTCTCATCGGCGATAGACGAGATGGCGGAAAAGATCACGGCGATGGCTCATCTTCCGAAGAATCCCTTTATCCCGATGTCAAAAGTGATAATCAAACTGACCGGTAAATACGACATAGATTCAAAGATACCGCGTGAGCAGATAAAGAATTTCAAAGGTAAGCTCCTCGTGATACACGGTGACGCCGATACCTTTGTCCCGACGTATATGCACAACGAGATATACGATAATGCAACATGTGAAAAAAAGAAACTGATAGTTCCGAAAGCCGAGCATATCATGAGTTATTATTATGCAACGGACGAATATCAGGCACTCGTCCGGGAACTTGCGGATGAAATATAATGGCGGACATTACTGCTTACTATAATAAATTCAACGAAGACAAGAGATTGCTCTCAAGACACGGACAGGTAGAATTTCGTGTGACGATGCACTACGTTCACGAGCTTCTTGATGAACTTATCCGCGTCCGTTCAATGCCGGATAACGGCAACGGGGGCGAAAAGCTTAAGATAGCCGATATAGGTGCCGGGACCGGAAGGTATTCCATAGCGCTTACAAAAGAAGGATATCATGTAGGTGCGGCCGAACCCGTTAAATACAATCTCGGGATACTTAAAAAACACGTCAGGGAAGACCTTCCCGAAGATGCGGATATAGTTGCTTACCAGTCGGATGCAAGGAAGCTTAAACACTTTAAGGACGGTGAGTTTGATATTACTCTGTTGCTCGGTCCTTTATATCATCTTCATTCCGAAGAAGATAAGATAAAGGCTCTTAACGAAGCAAAGCGTATCACCAAAAAGGGCGGACTTATCCTGGCCGGATATGTGATGGCCGATTATGCCGTGATAAAATACGGCTTCGTGGAAGGAAATATAAAAGAGAGCATCGGAAAAGGTGCACTGACCGAGGATTTCGGTATCGTATCCGACGAAGAAGAACTCTACGATTATGTAAGGCTCGAAGATATAGACCGTCTTAACGAAAAAGCCGGTCTTTGCCGTAAATATATCTTCACACCCGACGGAAGCGCCGATTATATGCGGAATGTCCTTAACGAAATGGACGAAGAGACCTTTGAACTCTTTGTGGATTACCGTATAAAGAACGCGCTGCGTCCGGAGCTTCTCGGCGCCGGTTCCCATACGGTGGATGTACTGGTAAACCCGGAGTAAAGAATGAATAACGACGTACAGAAATCACAACGGAATATGGGGATAGAATTCCTTCGCATGGTCCTTATCTATATGATCATGGTCCTTCATACTCTCGGCAAGGGAGGAGTGCTCGCAAATCTGACACCATTGTCAGCTTCTTATGATACGGCCTGGTTCCTTGAGATCCTTTCATATCCTTCGGGAGTTGTGTTTGGACTGATAGCCGGATATGTTGGTTTTGATCATGACCACAGGGTATCCGATGCGATATATATATGGCTTGAAGTGATGTTCTACACGGTCATAGGTTCGGCGATCTTCTTTGTGCTTATGCCGGAGACCGTAACACGCGAAGCGATAACCAACATGCTTTTTCCCGTGATGAGCGAAAGCTACTGGTATGTGAGCGCGTATATCGGAGTGTTCTTCTTCATGAACGGAATAAACTATTCAGTGAAGAACATGCCCGAGGGACAGGTAAAGACCATGTTTGTCGCAGCGATAATGCTGTTCTGCGTATTTCCGATCCTCTCATATACCGATGTTTTTGCACTGAGACTGGGATGTTCGATCCTCAGCATAGGATGTTTCTATTTCTTCGGCGCATGTATGAAGAGATTCGGATTGCTTGAAAAATACAGCAGCAAAGTACTGTTCCTGATTTTTGTCATATGCATACTTTTAACCTGGGGATTCAAGATCGCCGGAGAGACCATACTCGGCTATGATGAAATGAATCCGGAGAGATTTAACAGACTGCTGGCTTATTATTCTCCGCCGATAGTCCTTTCGGGAATGTGTCTGCTGGTCATTTTCTCGAGAATGAATATACGCGGATTTATGATGAAGATAGTGAAAGTGGCATCGTCGCTGGCATTCGGAGTATACCTGCTCAATGCACAGCCGCTGGTATTCCGCTACCTTATGGCGGACAGATTTGCGGTATACGCAACCTACGGACCTGCTAAGATGGCAGTGTGCGTTTTACTTGCCGCGCTTTGCCTTTACTGCATCGGTACGGCTGTTGACGCGATCAGAAATCTCATTTTCGGACTTACGGGACTAAAACAGCGTCTTCGTGCCGTAGAGAACCATATCATTGCCCGAAGAAGTTAAAGAATTTCGGTATCGTCAGATTAAGATAGTGTAAATATTTAAAAAACAGTGAAAAAAAGCCATAAATTTGGTAGAATATATAAGTGGCGGGTTTAAGACCAATAGCGATAAGCACAGAGTGTTTATCGCTTTTGTTTTACACTTAGAAAACCGATCAGCAGAGCTGAAATTATGAATAACGGAGGTAAATAGTATGAGAATACTGGTAACAGGTGGAGCAGGATATATCGGATCACATACCGTCGTATCGCTTATTGAGAACGGCTATGATGTTGTAGTGATCGATAATCTGGTCAATTCATCAAAAAAGAGCATAGACAGGGTTGAAAAGATCACCGGAAAGAAGATCGTCTTTTACGAAGCCGATACGTTAGATAAAAAGGCCATGAACGATATCCTTGATAAGGAAAAGGTTGATGCATGCATACACTTTGCGGGACTTAAAGCTGTCGGCGAATCCGTACAGAAACCCTGGGAATACTATGAAAACAACCTTCAGGGCACGCTGGTCCTGGTTGATGCCATGAGAAACCACGGTGTAAAAAATTTTATCTTCTCATCATCCGCAACGGTTTACGGAGACCCTGAATTCATACCGATAACCGAGGAATGCCCCAAGAAGGCCTGTACCAATCCTTATGGCTGGACGAAATCAATGCTCGAGCAGATCCTCTCTGATATTCAGAAGGCAGACCCCGAGTGGAATGTCATACTTCTCAGATACTTCAACCCCATAGGTGCTCACAAGTCAGGTCTTATCGGCGAAAACCCGAACGGGATCCCTAACAACCTGATGCCTTATATCACTCAGGTTGCGGTAGGAAAGCTTAAAGAGCTCGGTGTGTTCGGTAATGATTATGATACCCACGACGGTACGGGAGTACGTGACTATATTCATGTAGTGGATCTGGCTGAAGGCCATGTTAAGGCTCTTGCCAAGATCAAGGAGAACTGCGGATTGAAGATATACAACCTTGGAACAGGTAACGGTGTCAGCGTTCTGGACCTTGTTAAGGCATTTGAGGAATCCACCGGACAGAAGATCCCGTATTCCATTAAGCCCAGACGTGCCGGAGATATCGCAACATGTTATGCTTCTGCAGCACTTGCCGAAAAGGAGCTTGGATGGAAGGCGCAGTACGGTATCAAGGAAATGTGTGAGGATTCATGGCGCTGGCAGTCGATGAACCCGAACGGATTTGAAGACTGATATTAGATCGGAAGACGATGTGATCGGGGAGAAAAAATGGGAACAGATCATACAGAAATCATAGAAACCCAATGCGGAAAACTTCGCGGACAAATAAAAAACGGGATTGCGATCTATAAGGGAATCCCATACGCAAAACCGCCCGTAGGAGATATGCGGTTTAAGGAATCCGTGGTAAACGAGGGCTGGGAAGGCGTGCTAGACTGTGATGAGTTTGGATACAGCGCGCCACAGAACCCTATAGACGAAGCGGGAAGCAAGATATGGACTGAGGAGTTCATTATATCCAACAGGGAATTTTCCGAGGATTGTCTGACCATGAACATCTGGGCACCGACAGAAGGGCATGATCTTCCGGTAGTGCTGTATTTTTACGGAGGAGGCTATGTTTCGGGCGGTTCCTCATGCGAGATATATGACGGAACCTATCTGGCAAAGAACGGTGTTATATATGTATCGTTTAATCACCGTGAAGGAAATCTCGGGCTGCTGTGCTGCAGAGAACTGTCAGAATCTTCAGCATCAAATACGTCCGGGAATTATATGCTCTCTGACGGTATCACCGCGCTTAACTGGCTCCGTGAGAATATAGCAGCTTTTGGCGGAGATGCGGATAACATTACGATCTGGGGGCAGAGTTCCGGAGCTGGACAGGTAAATGCACTGTCAATATCGCCCAAAGCCAGAGGGCTGTTTAAAAAGGTCATCTCAATGGGATATAACAACTATGCGGATGAACTCTTCCTGGTTCCGTGGAAAAAAGCGGAAGATGCTTATGCTGATGGCAGGAAAACAATTGATGAAGCAGGATCACTGGAAAAGCTGAAAACGGATTCGTGGGAAGATATCATAAAGTATCCCGGTAATCGTGTCATTCAGATTGACGGATATTATATAAAGGACAGCTTCAGAGACGGAGTTTTACACGGAGATTCAGATGATGTGTCATTTATGATGGGAGCCGTACCGGGTGATATCATGATGTCTCCGCTTGCGGTTTTGCTGAGAGGCCAGGAACTGACAACGGATCTTTTAAAGAAAGTGATCAATACGATCTTCCGTGAAAACGCTGAGAAAATAGTAGATTTTTATGATGTTGATCTATCCGATCCGGCCGAATGCTGCTTACAGATCAAAAATGATCTGCTCGTTGCTTCCATGCTGTGGTTTGCCGGAGGCAGGAACAAAACCGGCAGTGGAGACAGAACATATCTGTATTTATTTGATCATCCGATGCCCGGACCGGATAAGGAATTGTATGGAGCATTTCATTCATGCGAAGTGCCGTATTTTATGAATTATTTTTCCGACTATCGTAAGGACTACTGGACGGAAGCTGATCTTGAACTTGGCAGGATATCAAGCGATAACCTGATATCATTCATTAAAACAGGAAAGCCGCTTAATAATGATTTTATTACTTCGGACGGACATAACTATTATCATATTAACGGGTCTGAACAGAGTAACTGCATTTTCCCGAAGGATAAAGAGTCTTTGTGGCAAACGGTTTTTGACAGAATAATGAGGAATGCATAATGGAGAAAGAATTTAATCTATCGATCATTACACCTTATCACGAGATAGACCCAGAGGTGTTCAAAAAAGGCTTTGAATCAATGAAAGCGCAGAAATACGGATTTGACCGTATTGAATGGATAATCGTCATTCATAACTCGGCTGAGAGCTATCATACTGCAGTCAAAGAACTTGTTGCAGGATATGACAATGTTAAGGTTTGTCGTCTGGATAATGATAAGAAAACCCCTTCCAGCCCAAGGAACTATGGACTGAAACTTGCCACAGGAAGATATGTCGGATTTCTTGACGGAGATGATTCGTATACTCCCGAATGTTTTTTAGGGGTGATCCCGCATATCAGCAGATCGAAAGCCCAGATCGCGGTGTTCAGACGAGAGGCTGAACTTGAGAATGAAAACCTTGCACCCATAGTGGAAAAGGTTTTATGGGATCAGACGCGGGATGAGATAATAATCGACCGTGAGCACTGGGAAGACGAGAAAATGTTCTATGGTCTTTGCGGAATGGTCACTTCACGTGTTTATGACAGACAGTTCCTTGCAGACAATGGGGTATGGTTCGATGAAACAGTGCCGTTTGGTGAGGATTTTCTGTTTAATCTTGAGGCATACGGACACGCCGAGAAGATATGCTATCTGCCACAGCTGATAGGGTATCATTATTTTATAAATTCAGGTTCGCTGGTTCAATCATCCAAAAAAGACAGCAATACTCTTATTTCATACGCACAGGGTTATGTAAAGATTTTTGAGACAGGACTGAATTACGGTTTTTATATGAACTGCATCATTCAGTCTCTTTGCACGGCATTAAGCCGGTTCATGGTTAAAAATGATCTTCTTGATGTGGAAAGCCGTTACCGGATACGGGATATCTTAAAACCATATCTTGATATGACGACCAGAATGGCTCCGTCCAGGGTATATCCGGAGAAGGTTGCGCGGGAGAAATTCGAATTTCCCCGCGAAGTGATACTTCATCCGGAGAAATGGGCCGAAGGTTCCAACGACAGAGATTTCATGGTAACTAACGAGGATAACGAAGGTGTTTATCTCAGCGAGCAGGAAACTCTCAGAGGTATACTGTCGGATAATGCGGGATCAGACATGGGAAAGAGATTCGGATTCTCCGAGATACTCACCGTATCGGGATATCAGTCAAGAATGCCGATCACGGAGTATGATTTTTATCTGCCGATGATCGCGCTGACGGCACGTGTGGGTGAAACCGAAATCTATACCTCTGCACCTATAAGTAATTATCTTGTTAAATTCGGAAGCATGAGGATGCCAAAGCCGATTCCGGCTACGGAGGCACATCTTAAACCTTACATAGATCAGTTTGGGTTGTTGCTTGAGAACAACAGCAGCCTGCTTTTATATTCCAGCGTACCGCATTATCTTAAATTTGCCGAAGGTGCTAACGCAAATTCTCTGGCAGGAGCTGTGCTGGCCGGATACTGTTTAAAGGAGCATGCATCCGGAAGAAGTTACTCGGATCTGTTTACAACGCCCGAACCACTGCTTTTCCCTGAAAAACGTGAGGATTTTCTGTATGCTTATATCCTGTTTGGTCTTAAGAACAGAAAACTCAGTCAGATAATCGCACAATCTTCATGGAAGGTGTGGGAAGCATTTAAGCTTATCCAGACCGGATGGAGGGAACTATGTGAGGACATCGAAAACGGTGACCTTGCTCATCTTAAGGTAGATTCCGACTCTGATATTCAAAAGATATCCGGCAGGTTATATCCGGACCCGGAAAGAGCGCGTGAATTAAGAGAGATTTTTGAAAAGGGATTTGATGAGCCGGTTGCCCTGAAGATATGGCCTTCACTTTCGAGAATAGTGGCGATCACTCCCGGAATATACCAGATCTATACCGATATTTTACCGAGGTATACAGGAAATGTTCCGATAAGATGTGAGACGTTTGAATATCCGGAAGCACTTCTTGGTATTGAAACGACCCGGGACGGGATTTATAAGCTTGATGCCCGTGACGCATTCCTTGAGTTCATACCGGTCAGTGACGGAAAAGAGATTAACACCCCCATACAGGTTGATGATGTTAAAACCGGTCAGGAGTACTCGTTACTGGTTACGAACAAATCGGGATTTTACAGATATCGACTGAACGGTATCATAAAAGTTACCGATATCATAGATTCGGGGCCGGATAAGGGAGTTCCGCTGTTTACATATGAATACAATACAAATAACAGCGTTAAGCTTCAGGGAATATCCGTAAACGAAAAACAGATATACGAAGCTCTGAAACACTCAGTTTCCCTTTCCGGTCTGACCGTTACGGATTATGCGTATATGGAAGATTATGAGAATGACAGACTGATCTTTTTCATGGAATTCGACGAACAGATACCTGCTGATAAAGAGAAGATCCTGAAAATACAGCAAAGCATGGATGACTGCATCGGAAGGGCTGTTGCCGGGTACGGGAAAGGCCGGGAAGAGAATCTTATAAAGGAACCGGTCATCAGGATATCCAATCCGGAAACGCAGCTTTTGTATCGTGATGTTATCAGATATAAGCTGGACCTGCCATCAAGTAATATCCCTCCGGTCAGAAAGATCAGTAGTCCTGCCGATGAGAAGTATTTTATGAAGCAGAGCATGGAATTATAAAGAAATATTAATACATGGAATGGAGGAAATAAGATGAAACCGTATTTTAGTGTATTGATACCTGTATGTAATCAGGTGGGCAAAATGGATGAATGCATCGGATCACTGAAAGGGCAGACATTTTCAGATTTTGAAGTCATTATGGTGGATGACGGATCAAAGGATGAATCATATGCGATGCTGGAAGGATTCGCTGCAGAAGATGAAAGATTTCATGCTGTTAAACATGATGGCAACAAGTCTCTTTTAGCTGCGAGATATACAGGAATGTCTCATGCAACAGGTGATTATATTCTTTTCCTTGACAGCGATGACTACTGGGAGAAAAATACGCTTGAGCTTCTGAAGTCAAAACTGGATGCCAAACCGGTTGATGTTATCAGATTCGGATATATCATGGAACCGGCCGGCAGTAAATGCCCACCCGTGCCGAGCGATGATCCGGTAGGCGATTATATGACGGATAAGTTTCCGCCGGCCATCTGGAAAAACTGCTATGCACACAAGGTAATAGAAAAAGTCCTTGAAAGGACAGAATCGTTCTACTGCAATATGGGTGAAGATGCATGCCTTGCGGGAATCCTGTTCTCATGCGCAGACAGCTTCGATACGCTGGATGACTGCCTGTACCATTATGTGACCGGCGAAGGAATGTCAAATTCACGTAAGAATTTCACAATGGAAAAGCTTCAGCGCGATCTGAAGAGTGTTGAAGAAGCGGGTGAACATCTTCTTTCGTTTATCAAAAAATACAATCCCTCATACACTGATCTGGCCAACAGAACAGCAATGCGTATGCGCAAGTTTGTATTGTTCCAGCATGTATATTTTGAGGAAGACTTTAATAAAACGATGGAGTTCCTGAAGTTTTTCTATAATGATAAGTATATGGAACTGTTTGACTGGGGATGTGATGAGGTGATACCGGTTAAGATCCGCAGAAATATAGATCCGAATGCTTCGGTTGCTAAGTTGAATTTCAATTGATGACGGAGGTTGTTGTATGGATCACAGACCATATTTCAGCATACTGATACCGGTATTTAATCAGACCGGTAAAATGGATGAATGTATCAGATCGGTTAAGAACCAGACATTTACCGATTTTGAAGTAATATTTGTAGATGACGGATCGACTGACGGATCCGGAGATATGCTCAGCGCTTTTGCAAAGGATGATGACCGTTTCAGGGTATTTACGCATGAAAAGAATTCTTCATTGCTTGCGGCAAGGTACACCGGAATGCAGAACGCTACAGGGGAGAAGATCGTATTTCTGGACAGTGATGACTATCTTTCCGAGAATGCATTGGAGAGGATCCATGATGCTTTTGCCGGTCAGGGGGCAGATATAGTCAGATTCGGTTTTGTAAGAGAACCGTCAGGCAAGGAATATCCTCCTTATAAAACAGATGACCCGCTGTCTGCTGTCGTTGAGGGAATCATTCCGCCGGCCATATGGAAAAATGCCTATTCGAAGGAAGTGGTAAAAGGGGTACTTGAAAGAACGAATTCTTTTTACTGCAATATGGGAGAGGATTCGTATCTGGGAAGCATCCTCCTGTCCAATGTGGGGAGCTTTACGGCTATAGACGATATTCTTTATCATTACATAGACGGAGGCATGTCAAATTCAAATGCAAGCCTTTCGAAGGAAAAGCTTCATAAGGTACTTACGGATGTGCGCCGGTCCGGAAACGGGATCATAGAATATATGTCCCGGTATTGTCCCGAAAGGAAGAACGACGCCGTTATAATGTCAAGGCGCATGATACGTTTTGTTCTGTATCAGTATGTTCTGGGTGCCGCGGATGATGATACTGCGAGAGCCTTCATTGATGAGTTTGATAATGAAGAAGACGCTGATATCTACAGATTTGGAAATGATGTATTATTGCCCGCAAGACAGCTGATAAAAGAGGGCAGGGAAGTACATTTCGATTTTAAGATGGAAAAGATGATAGAGGGATAAACAGATGAAACTGGGAGTGTCAAACAAATTTTTTTATTACACCAGGACAGGTGCCGGTTCGTTTATGATGAACCCGCATATCGTATTTAAAGAAGATCTGAATCTTGACGCATTTAAAGATGCGGCAAATAAAGCGATCAGCTATTATCCGGAACTGGGTGCCGGGACCGTCATTAAAAACGGGATCCCGGAAGCTGAAGAGAATAATGAGCCGGTTGCTTTCTTTCCGGATGGTTCAGATCTTTATGCCATTGGCTCCGATGAAGTGAATGGTCATTTATTCTGTTTCAGATATGGCAAAGACTATATAAAGGCATCAATGTATCATGGAATGATGGACTATAAGGGCCTGATGACATATTTAAGGACGGTTCTTTTCCTGTATGCCAAAAATATCGGAGCAGACGGTGAGAGCATTGATGAGGAAAATATAGTTAAAGAGATAAGACTCAGCAAGGATGATATACCGGATTCGGATCCTGAAGATATGTGGGATCCCTATTCCAGATTCGCTGATCCCGACGCAGTATGCTCATATGAATATGACTGGCCGGAGGCGGTGGGGATCAAAGCACCCATGTATGATCAGGATAACGATACCGTTCATCATTATCTTATAGAATTTGACAAAAATGAATTTATAAAAAAGACAAAAGAACTAGGTGTTTCGTTCGTACCTCTGCTGGTTGATACCATATCCGGAGCCGTCCTCAAAAAATACGGAGAGGGTGATCTTCCGGTGGTAGCAATGGTTCCGGCGGACTTCAGGCCTTTGTTCGGATCAAATACGCTTGTTAATTTCTCTGACGGTATGCTTTTTGCATATTACCCGAAATATAAGGAGATGTCAGTAACCGAAAGATGTGCTCTTTTCAAAGACTACCTTATCAAACAGAGGACCAAAGAAAACTTTGGGAAGATACTGGCGGGCAAAGCGGCAGATGTCCGCAACTTCGAAAAAACGGATATTATGGCTCCGAAGAAGGAATCGGGAAATGCACCTGCTCCGGTACGTCGTATCACATATGCACTGACGTATCCTGGAAATCTGGATTTCGGATACGGACTGGATGAAATAATAAAGGATCAGCTGCTTGATGTCTATGTAGCTGCATTTGCGACTATTGTATATACATATAAAGACAGGATGAGAATACTGGTACTGTTAAAATCGGATGATCCCGGATTCCCGGACTGTGTGGCAGAGGGATTCAGGCAGATCGTTAGCAATGTGACATATGAAGACAAAGGACTTTATCGTACGGATAAGGTTGAACTGGATAAACTTCGGAGTGATAAATGAGGGTAATACTCAGATATTTTAATAAGAAAAGCATAGCCTTCTTACCGGTATGTGTGATCCTTATAATCCTGCAGGCATATCTGGAACTTAAGATCCCGGATTATATGTCACAGATGACCAAGATCATCGAGGGGGAAAATGCTTCAGTCAATGCGGTCATCGGTCCCGGATGCGCAATGTTTGTATGTGCGCTTCTGAGTCTGATACTGTGCGGTATTTCGGGTTATCTCATTTCAGGGATAGCTGCTTCGTTATCGTGTGATCTTAGAAGTGCCGTATTCAAAAAGACTCTTGATTTTTCAATGGAAGAGATGGGAAGGTTCGGATCGGCCAGCCTGATAACCAGATGCACACAGGATATACAGATGATCCAGGTCTTTTTCACGACCGGATTGCAGATGCTGATAAAAGCACCGTTTCTGGCCGGAATAGCCATATATAAGATATCGGGCAAACAATCCGAGTGGACTATCACTACAGCGGTAGCGATCCTTATCATTATGATTCTGACTGTAGCGGTTATTATTTTGTGTGCACCTCTCATGGCCAGAACTCAACTTTATTCCGATGAACTCAACGGGCTGGCAAGAGAGCATATTTCCGGTATCAGGGTGATCCATGCCTTTAATTCATATGATTTTCATTCAAGGCGTTTTTCCGTGGCAAACGAGAATCTGTCCGGAGTGAATCGCAAGACGGGAACCTATGTGGCTTTGATGATGCCGGGCTTTGTGGCCGTCATGTTTTCATTGAACCTGTTTATTTATGTCCTCGGGATCGGGGTAGTCATGAATACGCCCAACGCGGAAAAAGCCAATATCACCGCAGATATGGTGGCTTTTTCTTCATATGCTCTTCAGATAGTACAGGCATTTTTATTCCTGATCCAGACCATCATTATGATGCCCAGGACGCTTGTTTCTTCAAAGCGGATCGGAGAAGTGCTGGAAACAATCCCTGCAATAACTGACGGAGAGGGAAACGTTAAAACCGACCTGAAAGGGACGGTTGAATTCAGGAATGTCAGCTTCAGATATCCGAATTCTCCGGAATATGTTTTAAAAGACATATCATTTACAGCCGGGAAAGGTCAGACTGTTGCGTTTATCGGTGCTACCGGCAGTGGCAAGACTACATTAATGAATCTTATTCCAAGATTCTATGATGCCACCGAGGGACAGATACTTGTAAACGGAGTTGATGTCAGAGACTACAGGCAGAAGGACCTCAGAAATCTTCTGGGTTATGTGCCGCAAAAAAGCCGCCTGTTTACAGGAACCATAGCGGGCAACATCGCATATGGAGATAACGGAAGATTCAGTGCCACGTTAGGTGAGATCCAGCGCGCAGCCGATATCGGGCAGGCGAGGGAATTCATAGAACAAAAACCGGATGGATATGATACAAAGGTTCAGTCCGGAGGAAGTAATTTCTCGGGAGGACAAAGGCAAAGGCTCACTATTTCAAGGGCTATATGCCGTGACCCGGAGATATTCCTGTTTGATGACTCGTTTTCGGCACTTGACTTTGCGACAGATAACAGGCTTCGCAAAACGCTCAGGAAAACCGCAGGAGATGCAACCGTGCTGATCGTTGCACAGAGAATAGGAACGATCAGAAATGCGGACAGGATATATGTTATGGATGAGGGACGTATCGTAGGAAGCGGAACTCATGAAGAATTAATGAACACCTGCGAAATATACATGGAGATCGCCAGAACCCAGCTTGCAGAAAAAGCCATGTGACCGGAACGGAAAAACATATTATGAAGAACGGAATCCGATTTCTAATTAAAAAGATCAAACCATATAAACTCAGAGTAACGGTAATAACGGTTCTGTCCGTTATATCTTCATTGTCTCTGATCCTTTTGCCGGGACAGATTCAGGCTGTAGTGAATTACATTGAAGAGAATCTGTATCGTGACATGAGTATTTCGGATGTCAGAGGACCGATAGTGCTGTTCTTTGTATTTCTGGTCATATACTCATTCGGAAATTTCTTTCAGGGTAAAAAGATGAGTGATCTCTCCGCGGATTTTTCGGCGGGCCTCAGAAAAGAGATAGACAGCAAGATCAACAGGCTCCCCCTTTCATACCTTGACAGGCAATCTGAAGGAGATATTCAGAGCCGGATGATCAATGATGTGGATACGCTGACCACTTCCATTTCGGGAACGATAGGTTCGGCGGTTGCCAATCTGGCTTCTTTGATCCTGTGTCTCGTCCTTATGCTGACCACAAATGTCTTTATGACGATAAGTCTGATCCTGGCTACAGCCATAGGTTTGTTTCTTTTTTCCTACACCTTTAAGATAAGTCAGCCTCAGTTCGTAAAGCAGCAAAAAATGCTTGGGAAAGCTAACGGTCAGATCAATGAGGTGTTTTCCGGACATCTTGTTGTAAAGGCGTTTAATTGCGAAGAAGATGTTATACGGGAATTTGAGGAAAAAAACAGGGAATTATATACCAGTTCGCTTCTTTCAAGATTTTTGTCCGGACTGATGCAGCCGGTCATGACATTTTCGGGTAATCTTGGATACATAGCTGTGTGTGTGACGGGGGCGGCGCTTCTGGTTTCCGATCATGGCGGGGTATCTGTAGGAAAAATCGTTGCTTTTATACTGTATGCCAATCTGTTTTCATCACCTGTTTCAGGACTGATACAGTTTGTTTCATCGCTTCAGCCGGCAGCAGCATGTGCGGATCGTATAAGCGAGATCCTCGAGGCGGAGGAAATGACGGAGGAAACCGTTAAGGAATCATTAAAGAGCGTGTCGGGAAATGTCAGATTCGAGCATGTGCGCTTCGGATATTCACCTGATCAGACCATAATACATGATCTGTCTGCAACGGTCACAGCCGGACAAAAGGTAGCCATCGTCGGTCCGACCGGGGCGGGGAAAAGTACTCTGGTCAACCTGCTTATGAGATTCTATGATACCGACAGCGGGCAGATATATATAGACGATATACCCGTAAAAAGCATTTCGCGCGAGGAACTTCACAAACATATCGGAATGGTCCTGCAGGACGTCTGGACCTTCAAAGGTTCAATAAGAGAAAATGTTGTATATGGAAAAGAAGATGTATCCGACGAGGAACTGAAGAGAGTCCTTAAGGATGCCGGACTTGAGTTCTTCGTTAATTCCCTGCCTGACGGAGCAGACAGCGTGATCAGCGAACAGTCTGAGGTATCCGCAGGCCAGAAACAGCTCCTTACGATCGCGAGAGCTATGGTCAAAAATGCACCGATCCTTATTCTGGACGAAGCCACGAGCAATATCGATACGCGTACGGAGCTGCTTATCCAGTCGGCGATAGACAAGCTTACAGCCGGAAGGACTTCGTTTGTTATCGCACACAGGCTTTCTACCATCAGAAATGCGGATCAGATATTCGTTATGAAGGACGGAGATGTTATAGAAATAGGAACTCATGAAGAACTGCTGGAAAAGGGCGGATTATATTCCGAGCTTTACTACAGCCAGTTTGATGATAATAAGGAAGCCGGGTGAAATGATGGTTTTTTTGCCTAAAGAGGAAATGAGATTTTTCACGGACGTAAAGGAGCATTCCGCTGTTTTTGGATTCAGGGTCCGTATGTCGGAAAATGTTGATATTGACGCGCTTTCCGGAGCGTTAAGATCTACATTGGAGCTTTTCCCCAGGTTTGGTATGCGGCCTTATAAAAGCAGGGACGGACACGAGATCATTCTGAAGGATAATCCTGCCGGATTACCGGTCTTTACCGATGATGTGCCCAGAGCATTGGGGACGGATGAGACTAACGGGTATCTTTTCAGGGTCTCAGCCATAGGGGATTCTCTCGCCATATTTTTTTTCCATGCCCTTACTGACGGAATGGGAGGGCAGATCTTTCTAAGACACTTTCTGTTTTTCTATGCCAGAGAAACAGGTCATGATGTTGAAAATGACGGCAGCATATATACAACCGAAGATCTGGCCGGACCGGCGTATTCAAGAACGATCACGGATTATATGGAAGAAAATGAAGAAGCCCTTAAGGCACCGGAAGATCCGGAGGTATCAATACCGGATAATGTATTTTCCGTTCCCGAGATCTCCGGTATGTTTTATGAAGACAGCTTTTACAAAACCGGCATTGATGTAGATATGAAGCAGTGGATGGAGATAGTTCACGGTAACGATACAACACCTGTATGTATGGCATTCGTGCTGCTTTCAAGGGCTATCAGAAAACAGTATTCCGTGTCGGATCAACCGATACTATGTTACATCGCCGTGGATATAAGGAAGCGGACGGGAAGTATTTCCCTTACAGAAATGTCAACATATTCATATCTGTTTTACCTGCCTGAGTGGGATGAGATGTCAGTCAAGGATGCCTGTTTACAGGTCAGAGGGCTTCTCAATAAGGTTACCCGGGATGGCGAGATAATAAAAACTTTTGACAATTCCTTTCAGGTAGCGATGGCGGCAAAACAGTATATAGACCTGAACGATTCGAAGATAAAGCTTTTCTTTGTCAGAAAAGCAGAGAGCAAGCCGGATGATTATCCGTTTATTTCCAATATGGGGCTGTTTAAGATCCCGCAGGAAATGAATGATCTGGTATGCTCGGTTGAGGAAATATCGGTACCGGTAAAAAAGAGTATGGACATATCAATGTTCGGATTCAGGGATACTCTTAGATTTACGTTCTGTTCCAACGGAAAAGATGATACTCTTAAAGATGCTTTCTGTGATGAGCTTTCATGTACGGATATTGATATAAAGCATAAGGATGCATGTGTTATGAGCCTGGATTATCTGGGAGAAATACCAAGGGAGGATGAGTAGAAATGAAACATGCGTATATGATAATGGCACACAATCAAAAGGAATTGCTTGGTGTTCTTCTTGAATTGCTTGATTGTGAGAACAACGATTTGTATATACATATAGATGCAAAGTCAGATATGGATACAGATGATCTGAAATCTTTTGTTAAAAAAGCAGGTATTCATGTTTATAAGGAGTTCAAGATCTATTGGGCCGATATTTCGCAGACCAAATGCCAGTTCTTCTTACTCAGGGAAGCCACAAAGACTTACCATGATTATTACCATCTGATATCCGGATCCGATCTTCCGCTTAAGACCAATGCCCAGATAGATGAGTTTTTTGAAGGGATACGGGGGAAGCAGCTGATCAACTTTGACTCTGAGACGGCCTCGACTAACAGGAACTGTGCATACTGGCATTTTTGCCGTTTCCTGATGTCAAAGGCTGCCCGCGGCAAGGATCATGTTCATTCAAAAGGATATGAAAGGCTGCGAAAACTGGACAGGGTGCTTGTTGATATTCAGGTTAAGCTCGGTGTTAAAACAGGACTGAGCCGCGGGTGCAACTGGAACAGCATTACTCATGAGCTTGCTGAGGATTATATAAGACACGAGGAAAAGATACTGAAGAAGACGCATTTTGCATTGTCCTCGGATGAAAGCGTACTCCAGACTTATGTCCGTTTATACGGCAAAGGAAAATGGCAGATATATAACGAGAAATCTCATGATTATGAAGATACGGTGTTCCGCAAGATCGATTGGGTAAGGGGATATCCATACGTATGGCAGATCGGCGACTATGATGAACTGATGTCAAGCGGAATGCTGTTTGCCAGGAAATTTGACATAGATAAGGATAAAGAGATCATATATAAGATTCGAGACACTTTGAAGGCAGGGGTATAAACAAATGAAAAAAGAAAGATTTAATGCGATCCAGTCGATGCGGTTTTTCTGCTGCCTGGTCGTGATGATGGGTCATCTGGGATTTTTGCATCTTTTTCCGGTGCTGACTAAGTGGAGTACCACCTGGGTATTATCACTGTTCTTCCTGATCTCCGGATTTATGATGGTATATTCTTACTTGGATAGGGATATTCCGTGTTCCGTTACCGACAATCTGAAATTTTCCATCGGAAAGATCAGGAAGCTGTATCCGCTGCATGTAGAGACAGCTTGTATCCAGTTTGTTATTCTCTTCTGCCTGTTCTTCCTGCTGAGCGGGAAGATGGTTGCATCATCGATCGCCAGGTTTTTATTCCGTTTCGGAGTCAACCTGGCACTTCTGCAATCCTGGGTTCCGGACAGAAAGAATTATATTATGAATTTTAACGGACCTTCATGGTTCTTATCTGTCATGCTGTTTGCATATTTCATGTTCCCGTGGATACTGAAACTGCTTCAGAAGCTCAGGACCACGTCAAAAATACTTATATTGACCGCGATCATCGTGGCTGTAAATGTTGTGAGTATGGCGATCATAGCCGTAAACACCAATTATGACGGAGAAATATATTATTGGTATCAGGGAAATTTCCCGATAACACAGACGGTTCTTTTCTTCGAGGGCTGTGTATTCGGATACCTGTATCATATTCATAAAAAGGAGCAGGGGGATGCTCGGAAAGAGTATTCAGCTGCGCTTTGGACCGTGATAGAGGTAATTGTCATTGTATTTTTCTTTGCAGGATCCGTACTGGTCAAAAAGATAAGCAACGGTGAGATATTACCCGGGCTAAGGCCTGTAACGGATTGCTATGCATTCGTTCCAATGATCTTTTGTACTCCTCTTATATATATTTTTATCGTGAACCGAGGGTATATAACGAAACTCTGCTGCGCCAGGCCGCTGATGTATCTGGGGGATATCAGTCTGTACATATATCTTATTCATTACATATTTGCAAACCTTCTGACGGTCTATGACGCAATTGTCGGTGAAAACACCATGGCGGAAAAGATAATAATAAGACTGGTGCTGGCCGCAATAACCATACTTATTTCAGCTGCATATAACAAACATCAGAAGACAAAGAAAGCAAAAAAAGAGGCAGCGGCAGGTAAGGCTTGATTTACCGGAAGGGAGAATTCAATGTACGTATTATGTGAAAAAATGAACAACGAATACTATGTTTCGGTAAACGGAAGGATAGATTCAGATACTTCTTCCGATTTCAGGAAGAGCATTTCCGAACTGGAACCTGAGGGCAATAAGATAACCTTTGATTTTAAAGATGTAAGCCATGTATCCTCTGCCGGTCTGAGGGAAATAATGATATGTGCCCGAAGGTTCAAGTCCGAAAACATGAATATCATTAACGTAAATGATGATGTTTATGAGATCTTTGAGATGACCGGATTTGACAGCAGTCTTTCAATATCAAAGGCTACGGGTGAAGTTTCCACCTATGTACGAAAGACTATAAGCAGGCTGCTAAGGGATAAGGTTAAGGAATGCCCGGATGTTGTTGTCCTTAAGGGGGATCATGGAGAGTATACCTGGATAAAGATAGGTAAGCTGGTTCAGATAATCGCTGATGACCTTAATAAGCTCGGGGTTAAAAAAGGAAGCCATGTGGGAATATGCGGAGCCAACTCCGTTAACTGGGTTCTTACATATTATGCCGTGCAGAAACTGGGTGCGATAGCAATGCTGATCAACCCTACGCTTCAGGCTGCGGAGATAGGGCAGATAGTATCGCTGGGGGACATCAGTGTTCTTTGCTATGGCAACCTCAGGGAAATGAAGGACAATAAAGATGGTTTTCTCGATGCGGTAAAACAGGCTTCTGACGGAAAACTTCGATCATTTTATGCTATAGACAAAACCGTGGAATTTGACCGGAGGATATCAGAATATGATCAGCTTATCGGAAAATATGAAGCGGATTCCGATTACGATATGCCTTGTACGGTCATATTCACATCGGGATCTACAGGCAGACCTAAGGGAGTCATACTTTCACCCTATAATCTGCTGAACAACGCTTCAATACAGCTGGAAACGCAGCTGCTTTCAGCTGACGATAAAAATCTGCTGATACTTCCGCTGTTCCATATCTTCGGATTATCAGGTTGCCTGTTGCCGTGTGCGATGTCAAATGCGATCCTTTATATTCCGGATGATAACAGAACGGATACTATAATAAGGGTAATGAGAAGCGAGCATTGTACGATCATGCATTCAGTTCCCACACTTCTTATAGCGCTGCTGAACAATCCGGATTTTGATACGGAGACCTTTTCAAGCCTGAGACTTACCGCAGTGGGCGGCGCCGCTGCAACGGAATCACAGATGAAGATGTTCCGTGAAAAAATGCCAAATAATCACTTCAAATCAGGTTACGGATTAAGCGAGATGACACCGGTGAGTGCTACGGATTATGTGGATACGGAAGAGCATATCCTTTATACGGTTGGAAAACCCAGCAAGAATATACGCGTTTTGATCGCTGATCCCGTGACACATGAGGAATGCAAGACGGGAGAGCAGGGTGAGATCCTGGCACAGGGCATCAATCTGATGATGGGTTATTATAAACTTCCCATTGAAGAACAGTCTATCGATGAGAATGGATGGCTTCATACCGGAGACCTCGGATATTTTGATGAAGAAGGCTATCTGCACCTGTCAGGCAGGCTGAAGGAGCTGATCATCCGCGGAGGAGAGAACATTATGCCGGCAGCTGTCGAAAAGGCCGTATCGGCACTGGATGAGGTAAATAATGTTAAGGTTATAGGTGTTCCAAGCGCGTTCTTCGGCGAGGAAGTATGTGCCTGCATAAGACTTAATGATGGCGCAGAGTTCGACGAAGCAAAACTTAAGTCAAAACTTGACGGGAACCTTGCCAGGCATATGATACCCAGCTATTTTGTCGTATTTGATGAATTCCCTCTGCTGGGAAGCGGGAAGATAGATGTTATTCATCTTAAGGAAGAGGCAATGAAGAGGCTTTCTCTTTCGCTGAAATGATGAGGAATCGGAGACAGGATGGACAGTTATTTATCGGACGATCGGATAAAGATAGATCTTAAAGGAAAAATAGATGCCGAAAATGCATCAACTCTATCCGGAGAAATAAATGCGATACTGACAGATGCTCCGGACAAGATACCGGTTTTTGACGCTTCGGATCTGAAATACATATCCAGCAGCGGGCTTCGTGTCCTTTTGGATATAAAGAAACGTTATAAGGATGAGATATTTATCATCGACGTTTCCCCGGAGGTTTATGAGATATTTGACATGACCGGGTTTACCGGACTGTTCAGCGTCAGAAAGAAAATGCGAGAACTGTCGGTGGACGGCTGCCCTGTACTTGGAAGAGGCGGATCGGGAGTTGTGTATAGTCTGGATAAAGATACGGTCATCAAGGTTTTCTATGACAGAGTGAAGTACCCGGATATAGAAAGAGAGATCACGGTATCGAAGGAACTCTTTGTTGCAGGGGTACCGACTGCCATACCCTACGATATTGTCAGAGTGGGTGAGAGCTATGCCACCGTATTTGAATATATCGATGCCACGACACTATACTCGCTTTTGCTGGAGGATCAGAACAATTATGATCTGTGTCTTAAGGTTTATACGGATGTCCTTTGTCTGCTCAGAAAGACCATAGTGAAGTCGGACAAACTGAGAAATTACGATGCGGAGTTTATGAACAAATGCCGGGAGGTCGAAAAGATACTTCCGCCTGAACTGTCTGCACTCATAAAGGAATTTGCCGAGGGCATAACTCCGGGAGAGGGACTGGTTCACGGAGACTATCATCTGAATAATGTCATGTACAGGGACGGAAACCCGATGCTCATAGATCTGGGTACCATCGGGACCGGATCGGAGTTGTTTGACCCCGCAAGATCGTATTATTATCTGTATCTTTACAAATACGGAATATCTCCGTATATGGCGTTTTCGCCTGAACTGTCGGAAAAATTCTATTACGATCATATTGATCTTCTGTATGGTGACAGGAGTGAAACGGAACGAAGGGAAATAATAACTAAGATCAAAGTCATATCATACATTTCAGGTTTGTATTACGCCAAAGAGTATCTTAACGAACCGATGATAAAAGCAATGTATGATGACCTGCTGGTCGATCTTGATGAGCAGTTGAAAGTTGTTCCGAAATAAGGGCGTTATCCGCCAAGTATATGGAACCGTTAAAGTAACAGGGGGATAGAACAATGAGACTCATAGACACATTTCCTACCAATAAAATAGGCGATCTTGAATATCGAATAGGACGTGTGTTTCCGTTTGGAGCGACAATAACCGACGGGGGAGTCAACTTCAGCATCTTTTCAAAGGAAGCAAAGAGCTGTACGCTGATGCTCTATCATCACGGAGATAAGAAGCCGTTTGTCAGGATCCCTTTTCCCGAGGAATTCAGGATAGGTGACGTTTATACGATGATGGTCTTCGGGATCAACCTGGATACGATGGAGTACGGTTACTGTTTTGACGGAGAATACGATCCCCAAAGAGGGTTGCGCTTTGATAAGACAAAGGTCCTTCTCGATCCTTACGCGAAGTCCGTATCCGGAAGGACAGTGTGGGGCAGAAAACCGGATCCCAAAGATCCGTTCCAGCACAGAGGACATATAATACGTGAGGACTTTGACTGGGAGGGTGATAAGCCTCTTGAGATAAGACAGAAGGATCTTATCATTTATGAGATGCATGTACGTTCGTTCACCAATCATCCCTCAAGCGGTGTCAGATACAAAGGAATGTACGCAGGGATACTTGAAAAAGTTCCCTATCTTAAGGAACTGGGCATTAACTGCATAGAACTGATGCCCATCTTTGAGTTTGACGAATTCGAGAATTCAAGAGAGGTAAACGGCCGGACACTGTATAATTACTGGGGATATTCGACCGTGAATTTCTTTGCGCCCAAGGCCGGATATGCCGCATCTGCCCCGTTCGGAATGGAGGCGGATGAGCTTAAGAATCTCGTGAGGCATCTTCATAAAAACGGTATAGAGATAATACTTGATGTTGTATTCAATCACACTGCCGAAGGAAATGAAAACGGTCCGTACATTTCATATCGCGGTATAGATAACAGGACATATTATCTGCTCACTCCTGACGGATGGTATTACAATTTCAGCGGATGCGGTAATACATTGAACTGTAATAATGCGGTGGCAAGGAACATGATCCTTGACTGCTTAAGATACTGGATATCTTCATACCACATAGACGGATTCAGGTTCGATCTTGCTTCCATCCTTACAAGGGATGAGAACGGTGCCCCGATGATGTCTCCGCCTCTTATCGAGACACTTGCCAACGATCCGGTGCTCGGAAAGGCCAATCTCATAGCCGAGGCCTGGGATGCGGGCGGCCTGTATCAGGTCGGGAAATTTCCTTCATGGAACAGGTGGTCGGAGTGGAACGGCAAGTACCGTGACTGTGTGCGTAAATTCATAAAAGGCGAAGGCGACAGAGCTCCCGAGATATATTGGAGGATCAGAGGATCCAATGATATGTATGGCGGCAGAAGCTCGGAGGCTTCGATAAACTTCATTACCTGCCATGATGGATTTACGATGTATGATCTTGTTTCATATAACGGCAAGCATAATGAAGCTAACGGAGAAAACAACAACGACGGCTGCAATGATAACGAAAGCTGGAACTGCGGCGCTGAAGGTGAAACGGATGATCCCGGGATCAACGCATTAAGGATACGTCAAATGAAGAATATGATGACGATACTTCTTACAAGCCGCGGAGTACCGATGCTCCTTTCGGGAGATGAGTTTGCAAATACACAGTGGGGAAATAACAATGCCTACTGTCAGGACAATGACATATCATATCTTGACTGGTCAAACCTTAAGAAGCATAAGGATCTTTTCGAATATGTAAAGAATCTCGTTGCACTGCGTAATGAACATCCGGTCCTTCGCGAGAGCAGTTTTGACCTCGGGAAAAACGGAACGGGATATCCCGAACTGTCATTCCATTCTCAAAAGGCATGGCAGCTTGACGAGTCTGCATCTACGCTCAACTTTGCATATCTGTATGCAGAGGATCATGATAAGGCCGGAACGAAAAAGGACTGTTTTATCTATGTGGCGGTCAATGCGTTCTGGGAAGACTGTTATTATGAGCTGCCGGTCATTCCCGACAATATGAACTGGTATATCCGCCTTAACAGTTACGGAGAATGTTATGCTTCGGGAAAAGAAAGAAAAGCCGATGACAGGAACGGATTCATGCTGGGAGCAAGAGGCACTGCCGTATATATTGCAAGATAAATTCTATATGACAACAAAAGAACCGGTGATATCTGGAATGAATCGGACCGGTACTGGAAAAAACTTAGAAAATCTGGTAAAATAAATATGCTACGGTTTGATATTTCATGGAGGGGAGAACATGTCAAAACAGATGATAGAAGATGAAGAATTGAATGAAGTTGCCGGCGGGACGAATGTCAGAAACAGTAACGTTCTGGAGAAAATATGTGAAACCCCCGGATGCGGATTCCGCATTTTATACAAAGCGGGCATGAAAAAAGTTAAGTGTCCCAAATGCAAGGAAATAAACGAGATAAAATCGAATATAGAAGGAGTCATAATATGAGTGATGTTGTGAAGAAGAATATACTTACGGATGATGAACTTGTTGAAGCTGCAGGCGGAAAGCATAATCTGAAAATAGGAGCTACCAAAAGGATCTACTGTGAAAAATGCGGCAGGATGACGGATTTTATTATATTTATGGGGACCAATGCTGCCTGCTCCGAATGCGGTAATAAAATAGAGAGTGTAACAACCGCAGCGAAATAAAGAAAGAGGATAGATGAAAAATGGGATTTGAGAAAAAGATGGATCTGAACGATCTTGCCAATGTGGCAGGCGGAAAGAATTCTAAGAAGATCAATCAGACCGCTGTAAACGAGCAGCAGCTCTACAAAACATTCGAGGAAGTCTGGGAGTCCAAAGGAGGTACGGCTTCGGGCCACACCAGACATGAAATGGACATACTTTTTGACGAGTGGGCATCAACCGATTTCAAAGGGACTGCCGTTGATTTTTTGAACTCTAAGTATCCTTCTGCGATCATATGATCCGGACAGTGAGAATTTATGGATAATAAGAAAGAGCTTTTCCGGAAAAAGAGTCTTGACAGGATATCTTCTCCGGAGGAATTAAATGACTTCCTGCATGTGACAAACCCGCCCATGTGGATGATACTTTCAGCGATCATCATCCTTTTAGCGGGCTTTTTGGTGTGGTCTTTTGTGGGGAATTTACAGACAACGGTAAAAGCAGATGCCGTTGTAAAAGACGGAATGGTAACCATCACCCTTTCCGACGGATACGAAGGAAACATTGATGTCGGTATGGATGTGAACATAGGAGCTGCAAGCTCAAAGATAGAAACGGTATCATCCGATGCTTCCGGAAGGATAACAGCCGGAGGAAGATTTGATATACCGGACGGGGAATATGAGGCAGATATCATTACCGAGAACCTCACGCCCATTAGTTTTCTGTTTAACTGATCTTAAAGGGCAGAGGGAAGTTCATGGGAAAGAAAGTTAAAAAGCCCATAAATAAGGGTGTTGCCAAAGTACCCGTTATAATGCAGATGGAGGCACTCGAATGCGGTGCCGCTTCTCTGGCCATGATCATGGCTTATTTCGGCAGGTGGGTCAGTCTTGAACAGGCCCGAATCGACTGCGGAGTTTCAAGAGACGGTTCAAATGCAAAAAATATCCTGTTGGCCGCAAGAAGTTACGGCTTTAAAGCCAACGGTTATCGTTTCGAGCCCGAGGAGCTTAGATCCGACGGGACTTTTCCCTGTATAATCCATTGGAATTTTGACCACTTTGTGGTCTGCAACGGATTCAGAGGCGATAAGGTCTACCTGAACGATCCGGCCCGCGGAAGCGTAACGGTTTCCACAGAGGAGTTCGATAATGCCTTTACGGGAATAAGTATCATCATCGAGCCCGGAGAGAATTTTGAACCCGGGGGAGAGCGTAAGAGCGTTATGGAATTTGCCGTTAAGCGGCTTAAGGGAGCGGGATCCGCGATCGCATTTGCGACCGTTACGGCCGTTACCGCATATCTTTTCGGCCTTATAACTCCCGTGATGTCACAGGTATTCCTTGACAGGATACTGACAAAGCAGAACCCTTCGTGGGTAATGCCTTTCTTTGTTCTGATGATCCTGTTTGCGGCGGCGCAGATCGTTTCGGAATGGATAAATGCCCTGTATTCGCTTAAGATAAGCGGGAAATTGTCGGTCGTCGGCAATTCTTCCTTTATGTGGAAAGTCCTCGGGATGCCGATGGAATTCTTTTCTCAGAGAATGTCCGGAGATATCCTTCAAAGACAGGCTATGAATGCGGAAGTGGCGGAGACGCTGGTCGATACCGTTGCACCGCTTGTTCTAAATACGGTCATGATGTTCTTTTATCTGTTCGTGATGATCAGACGCTCACTCATTCTTACGTTCGTCGGGATCGCGGCTATGATCCTTAATCTCATCGTTTCCCGTATCATATCCGAAAAACGAATGAACATAATGCGTGTTCAGATGCGCGATTCGGGCAAGCTTTCCACCGCGACGATCATGGGGATCGATATGGCGGAAACGATAAAGGCCGGAGGCGCGGAGAACGGTTTCTTTGAAAAATGGGCAGGCTACCAGGCATCCGTTAATGCCGGAGAAGTCAGATTCCATCATATAAATGCAACTCTCGGACTGATACCCGAATTCCTTTCGGGACTTGCCAATTATGTCGTTCTTTTTATCGGCGTCTGGTATGCGATGAAAGGCGAGTTTACCGTCGGAATGATAATAAGCTTCCAGGGATTTTTGTCTTCGTTTATGGGACCGGCGACTACGCTCATCGGAACGGGACAGACGATAATGGAGATGCGCACGCAGATGGAGCGTATCGATGATGTTATGGAATATCCTTCGGATGAGTACGTTGAAGGACCGGAGGATGATGAAAATACGGATTACGGTAAGCTCAGGGGTGAGATCTGCATCAACGATATCACTTTCGGCTATTCAAGGCTGGCCGAACCTCTGATCAGGAATTTCAGCCTTAACATCAAACCGGGCAGTAAGATCGCTCTGGTCGGAATGAGCGGAAGCGGTAAATCGACACTCAGCAAGCTGCTTTCAGGTCTTTACAGACCCTGGAGCGGTACGATCACATATGACGGAAGAACATTAAGCGAGATCGACAGGAGCGTATTTACGGGTTCGCTCGCGGTTGTCGATCAGGATATCATTTTGTTTGAAGATACGATATCCGCAAACATCAAGATGTGGGATAACTCAATAGAAGATTTCGAGATGATCATGGCTGCGAGAGATGCACAGATACATGAGGACATCATGGAAAGAGAAGGCGGATACGGCTACAGGCTTGCCGAAGGCGGTAAGGATCTTTCGGGAGGTCAGCGCCAGAGGCTTGAGATAGCCAGGGTCCTTGCGCAGGATCCGTCCGTTATCATACTTGATGAAGCAACGAGTGCACTCGATGCCCAGACCGAATACGAGGTCGTAAAGGCTATAGGTGACAGAGGCATAACCTGTATCGTTATCGCACATCGTCTTTCGACGATACGTGACTGTGACGAGATCATAGTCCTTGACCACGGTGTTGCGGTTGAGCGCGGAACACACGAAGAACTGGTGTCAAAAGGCGGATATTATACGGAACTCGTAACCAACGAGTAGTTCAGGATAAATACAGGGAGGATCGGGATCATCCATGGGTTGGTTTGATGAACAGATCAAACAACGGAAAAACGCGGACAACGAGATGTTCGAAGAATCGTTCGTCAGAATGGCTGAGGCGGTACTTGGTAAAAGAGTCGCCAAAGACATGGATAACGCGCGCCTTATAACTCAGGAGGCGCTGGACGATATTCTCAAATATTACAGATGTAAACCCTGCCGCATCCCCGACGGAATGGAAGATGTGGAGGAGCAGTTTGAGTTTGCCCTGAGGCCTAACGGCATCATGCGCAGAAGGGTGGTACTTACAAAGAAATGGTTTACTGAATCCTTCGGTCCGCTTCTGGCTTTTGATAAGGAAACCGGTATGCCGGTCGCACTTATCCCGGGAAACATGTCAGGATATTATTATTCGGATGCCAAGACGGGAGAAAAAGTAAGGGTAAATTCGAAGACCGCTGAGAATTTCGGAGAGGAAGCGCTTTGTTTTTATAAGCCTCTGCCCAATAAGAAACTGGGTATTCCGGATTTGATAATGTACATAAAGGACCAGATCGCGCCCGGGGACATCGTATCTATCGTGGCGTTTACCGTTCTGGTCGTTCTTATACAGATGATCATGCCCGCTCTTTCGGGTTCCCTTACGGGTGTAGTATTGCGCTCGGGAAACTTAAGACTTCTTATGGGTATCGCGATGTTCATGATATGCGCGCTTCTTTCTTCGATCATGATAACCGCCGTCAAGGAATTCTTTATGAGCCGTATCTCGCTCAAGGCTTCACTGAGCGTGGAGGCTGCGGTAATGATGAGACTGATGTCGCTTCCCGCACCCTTCTTCAGGCAGCACAGCGCAGGTGAACTTTCAAATTGTATGGGTTCGATCAATTCGATATGTGAGCTCATGCTTTCAGCGGTATTTTCAACGGGCCTTTATTCGCTGACTTCTCTTCTGTTTGTCGTGCAGATATTTGCATATGCTCCGGCACTGGTCGTTCCTTCTTTGCTGATCATCCTGTCAACGGTGGTCGTCAACATCATCTCTTCTCTGATGAGGATGAAGTTATACAGGAAGCAGATGGAATATGCCGGAAAGAATACGGCCTTCAGTTATTCACTCATCACCGGTATACAGAAGATCAAACTGGCCGGTGCTCAGAAAAGAGCCTTTGCCAAATGGGCAGATATTTATTCGGAAGAAGCCAAATGCATATATGATCCGCCGCTTTTCCTTAAGGTGAACGCGGTCATTATCATGGCTATAACGCTTATCGGAAATGTAGTTCTTTATTATATGACTTCCGCGAGCAATGTCGGTGTTTCGGATTACTATGCGTTCAACATAGCTTTCGGAATGGCATCCGGTGCCTTTGTGGCGCTTGCCGGTATAGTAAATACCGTTTCGACGATAAAGCCCATGCTCGGTATCGCTGAGCCGATCCTCAAAGAGGAACCTGAAGTTTCCGAAGGCAAGGAGATGATCACCCGTCTTTCGGGGAATATAGAACTTAACAATGTTTATTTCAGATATAACGAGAACATGCCTTATGTCCTTAACAATCTTTCATTGAAGATAAGGTCCGGTGAGTATGTTGCGATAGTCGGTAAGACCGGATGCGGAAAGAGCACGATAGTCAGACTTCTCCTCGGATTCGAAAAACCCGAAAAGGGTGCGATCTATTATGACGGAAAAGATATAAGCAGGATAGATCTTAAGTCTTTAAGGAGCAGGATCGGTGCCGTTACACAGAACGGAAAGCTTTTCCAGGGCGATATTTACAGCAATATCGTTGTTTCGGCTCCACATCTTACGCCGAAGGATGCATGGGAGGCTGCCGAGACCGCCGGTATTGCGGAAGATATAAGAGAATTCCCCATGGGAATGAACACGATAATAACCGAAGGCGAAGGAGGCATCTCGGGAGGTCAGAAGCAGAGGCTGATGATCGCGAGAGCGATAGCACCCAAGCCCAGGATACTCATTTTCGATGAGGCGACATCTGCCCTCGACAATAAGACGCAGAAGCAGGTTTCGGAAGCACTCGACAGGCTTAAATGTACGAGGATAGTCATAGCACACAGGCTTTCGACCATAAAAAACTGTGACCGTATAATCGTCCTGTCCGACGGAGGCATCGTTGAACAGGGAACTTACGAGGAACTGACAGCCCATGACGGAGCGTTCGCTGCGCTTGTAAAACGGCAGCAGCTTTGATAAAATCATTTTGCATATCAAGCATGAAAGGTTGTGAAAAGATGCTTTTAGACGGAAAAACGATTTTGATAACCGGAGGTACGGGATCCTTCGGAAAATGCTTTACAAAATATGTTCTTGATAACTTCAAGCCCAAAAAGATAATCATTTATTCCCGCGACGAGTACAAGCAGTTCATCATGCAGAACGAGTTTAAGGAGTACGCGGGAACGCTGAGATTCTTTATCGGTGACGTACGCGACAAAGACAGGCTCTACCGCGCGTTCAAGGGCGTTGATTATGTGATACATGCCGCTGCGTTAAAGCAGGTGCCCGCGTGTGAATACAACCCCAATGAAGCGATCAAGACCAACATCCACGGAGCAATGAACATAATAGATGCGGCTTTGGACTGCGGAGTCAAAAAGGTAGTTGCCCTTTCGACTGACAAGGCGGTAAACCCCGTAAATCTCTACGGCGGAACAAAGCTCGTTTCCGATAAGCTCTTTATAGCGGCCAACGCTTAT
>JAIKZO010000124.1 GCA_024682115.1 Lachnospiraceae bacterium | reverse complement strand
TGCCGGAGGCGGTCTTATTCGGGTATTCAAGACTTCTATCCATGGACGAATCTTCGGTCAGACATCTTTTGTCCGAAGAGGAAATGTCCGATCTTGAAGGAGCACGCAAAGTATTTGAAGAAAAAAAGCTGGATCTTAAACTGGTAAGATCCGGCCTTTCTTTACTACTGGTCTTCTACGGTTATCTTGAAGACCGCAAAGAGTCTTATGAAAAATTCCTGGATAAAGCGGATAAGAATACAAGCTCCGAAGAAATAGTAAAAAAGGCTATAGAAGACTCCGATCCCAACCTGCTCAAGATCCTCAAACAGGGAAAAGGGATGTCGGATATCTTTGAATTCAGCAATATCCTTTCGGATAAGAAGAAGGCTGCGGAACCCACTGAGGAGGAAAACGGGGACAAAGCCGAGCCACAAAAGCGCAAGACTCCAAAGAGGATCCACCCTCAACAGGCCATGCGTGAAAAGGCAAATAAAGAAGCCGAAAATGATCCGGAAAATGACGAGCCTGTCACTTTAAACGAGATCAGCGAAAAGATCCGCAAGTTAAGCAGTGTCCTGTTTGAAACCGTTAAAGGTCAGGATCCAGCTATTCTTAAGTTTGTCCGCGGATGCTTCCAGGGCGAGCTTTTTAAACAGACGGAGAACACCCATGCTCCGGCTGCACATTTCTTTTTTCTGGGACCTCCCGGTGTCGGAAAGACTCTGCTTGCACGTACCGCTGCGGAAAACATGGGGCGTGCGCACAAAGTCTTTGATATGAGCAACTATTCGTCAGATCAGTCGTATGAACGTTTGGTGGGATTCAGCAAGACCTATAAGGACTCACAGAAGGGTGAACTTACCGATCTTGTCGAGAAAAATCCCGATATCGTTCTTGTATTTGATGAGATAGAAAAAGCGCATTTAAAAGTCATCAGGCTTTTCCTTCAGATCCTCGGATTCGGAAGGCTTACCGATGCGTACACCCAAAAGGATGTTTCATTTGAAAAGACCATCATAATCTTTACTTCAAATGTCGGAAGGGATCTTTATCTGGATCGCTCCGTCAAATTGTCGTCTTTGCCCGAAAGGGTCATCCAGGATGCGATAAAAAATGAAAAGAACCAGTACGGGACTACTGTTCTTCCTCCCGAGATCTGTTCGCGTATAGCTTCGGGAAACACGATCATGTTCGATCATCTCGGCATCAGTAAGATAGCCGGTATGGTTGAAGCACGCTTCGAAACCGTGCGCGCGAACATGAAGGAGAAATACAACTGCAACCTGACTTATCCGAATTCCCTGCCGCTTTTATTTCTTTATAAAATGGGCGGCGGACTGGATGCCAGGGTTGCGACCGGACAGAGCGAGAGTTTCCTTTCCAACGAGATATATGAACTCACCAGACAGCTTGAAAATCAGAAGGATACGGAAATAAAGTCAATCAGGTTCGATATCGAGCGGAACGGAATGAGCGAAGAACTCAAAAAACTGTTTGTGTGCAAAGACAAAATGGAAGTTCTGGTCTTTGCATCCGAAGAGATAGCCGGCTGCTTCGGAGGCGGAAAAAGCAGGTTCAAGATTCATCGTGCCGGTAGCATTGAAGAAGCAACGGAGCTTTTAAAGCATGATATCATGGCGATCTTTATCGATCCCAGATTCGGGCTTGAAACGGATGAGACCGGTACTTTGAGCATCACCGATTATTATTCCGAAGGGAACGCCTTTTTCAGGCAGCTTGTCAGGATAAATGACGGCACTCCTTTGTTCATACTTGATACGCAGGGAACATTTTCCGCTGTCGATAAAATGACCTATTGCCAGGAAGGCGCGGAAGATACGATAAATATCAACCCTGATTATAAGAGAAGCTTTTCAAGGCAGTTCGTTCAGATCATGGAAGAACTGTATATGGAAAGAGAAAGCAGCAATTTCTCTCAGAAGGGCTGGGTCATTGATTTCGGAACTAAACAGATAGTCAATAAAGAGAAAAATGAGATCACGATCCTGTTCTATGATCTGAGAAAGAGCCTTGCCGTTGACAGTGAGAGCCGGGATCTAATTCTTTCGGATGCCGAAAAACCCGATGTAAGATTCGACGATGTCATCGGAGCGAAAAAGGCAAAAGATGAACTCAGGTTCTTTGTCGAATATCTTAAGAACCCCAAGCAGTTTGTTGCTTCAGGAGGCAAACCTCCCAAAGGAGTACTTCTTTACGGACCTCCCGGAACGGGAAAGACGATGCTTGCCAAAGCTATGGCCGGAGAGAGCGATGTCACGTTCATCCAGACCAGTGCCGCCGAGTTTAAGAATCCTTATGTCGGCGCAAGTGAGCAAAAGATCCGTGATGTTTTTAAGAAAGCAAAGCAATACGCTCCGGCGATCATCTTTATCGACGAGATAGACGCCATAGGAAAAAAGAGGACCGGAAACGATACCGTGACTGAGGGTATCCTTAACGCGCTGCTTACGGAGATGGACGGTTTTGCTACGGATAACAGAAAACCCGTTTTCGTTCTGGCGGCAACCAACTACGGAGTTGGCGGAGAAAGCGAAGGAATAGCCGAACTTGATGAGGCACTGGTAAGAAGATTCGACAACAGCGTTTATGTCGCACTTCCGAACCTTGACGAAAGAAAGACATTCCTTTCAAGGCTTATCGAAAACAGGAAAGATATATCCGTTTCCGAAGACACCAGGAACAACATCGCGGACAGAACGACCGGACAGAGCCTTGCGATACTTCAGAATGTCTTTGATCTGGCTATCAGGAATTCGATAAAGGAACACGAGAAGGTCAACGACTCCGCACTGCTTACCGCACTGGAAGAATACCTTCACGGCGAAAAGAAAGAGCATGATCTTGATTATTACAAGAAAGTGGCGATCCACGAAACGGGGCATGCTTATGTTTCTTACCTTTCCGGAGAAACCCCTTCCTATATCACGATCGAATCCAGGGGTAATTTCGGCGGATATATGCAGCATGCAAATTCCGAAGAAAAGACCGAATATACAAGAGAAGAAATGCTCTCGCTGATAAGGACCTCACTTGCCGGACGTGCCGCCGAACAGGTATTTTTCGGCAGGGAAAAGTCGATCAATACGGGAGCTTCGAGCGATCTTGCCAATGCGACACGTATCGCTTTCAGGATGATCTGTTCATACGGTATGGAAGAAGACCAATACATCGTTCTTTCGCGTGAGGAGATCATGTTATCTCCGCTGGCTGCCGAATATGTCAGAAAGGCCAACGACATCGTTAAGGAAGAGATGGAAAAGACGATCGGTATCATCGAAAAAGGCAGGAAAAAGATCCAGGCGATAGCCGATGTGCTGGTAAAAGAGAACCGCCTGACCGGCGAACAGTTCGAGAAACTGATGAAGGGCAGGAAAGCCTGAACGGGGATAGTATTTTATGAATGAGGATTACACCAAAGAGTTACCGGCCAATATAGCGAAGACTTATATTGCATATTCCGAAGCACCGGAGAACAACCCGACGTATAAGATGGAATTGATGCTTGATATTTTCAAACAGACCGTTCATTACCTCGGATGCGTTTTTTTGAGTGAGTATCTTTGGAATCCCGAATTGAACAACGAAAAAGTAAATACCGTGATCAGGAAACTTTCCAGACCGTCGCTCGGTACGTGGAACGATCTTATAAGGACATATATAAGATATTTCGGAAATAACACGTGGCTTGAGGGTGTTTACGGATGTTATTCAAAAGCTCAGCAAAGAGTGGAAAACACTTATGACGGAAGGTTCAGAAATCCGAATAATTCCGATAAAAATGCTTTTGACATGATCATAAGCCTGCGTAATCAGATCGCGCACGGAGCACAGTATCCGGAGCCGGAGGAAGCAGACGGGATAATCGGGGCGTACCGTCCGTTGGTAAATAAGATCCTCACAGATCTTCTGCCGATCTTTAAACGCTATAAGATCGCCAAATGTGATGAAGTTGATGATCTTACGTTTGAAGAAGAAAAGTACGACATTTATTTCAATATCATCAAATATCATGAAAAGAAGGATGAAAGATTTAAGGTTTCTTTTGCCGCAGATGAGCAGATAAACCATAAGTCGATCGAGGATTTCTTCATAAGGGGCAACTTCTATCTGATAGATATGGAAGCGGAGGGGACGAGAGCTTTTCACTTCCCGGAGCTTCTTATCGAAATACTGGATGATGAGTTTCACGAAGATTACTTTCTTTTTGACGGATTCGGAAATACCAAGGTCACATACATAGGGACCAGGGAAAAAAGGGTCATGGAAGATTATATCGAGATCATCCGGCATAAGTTCATGTCACGCGGTGCCAAGATGCATTTTGACCAGGGTGATTTTACAATGGATGGATTTCGTCAATTCGTAAACGAACTTACTGCGATCACACTGGAGAACCACGTAAATAGCGGAAAATACAATCCCGAAGTATATGTTGAAAGAGCCTGCGATGAACGTGTTAAGGATTTCCTCTTATCGGATAAGACCACGCTTATCGTGACGGCTGAAGCGGGGGTGGGTAAGACTAACTTTTTGTGTAAAGTCGCTGATGACCTAATAGCTGACAGAGAACAATACGCGGTATATTTTTACAACGGATCTTCTCTTACCAGCGTGAGAGATAAAGACGGAAATAACAATCAGGGTCTTTTCAGATACCTTTCAAAGGAATGCTTTGAGGACGGACAGTTCAGCGGATCGGCCGGATTCCTGAGCTTTATCGGCAGGGAAAACCCTGACAAGATCAAGCTTGTTCTTATAGTGGATGCTGTAAACGAGGCGTATGACGTTATCTCGGTCCTTGAAGAGATCGATCATATCACTTCGGGTGCATACTATCCCTGGCTTAAGATAATAGCGAGTATCAGGGAGACGGGATACAAGCTTCTTGAAAGCCATGTTGTCAATGATTTTGACAAAGCGCTTCCGTTTCAAAGCGAGGATAGCCGTCTGGACAGGTATTTTTCCGTAAATGACAGTGGAGAAGAGAAGTTCGAGTTAAAAATAGAAAACTGGAATTTCCTCCAGCTTGAAAAAGCCTATGCAAATTATCAGGCGCATTCGAAAGACGAAAGCATTCCGACCTTTTCCGAATTGAGCGATGTGATGCAGAACGTGATTTCCAATCCTCTTAATATGAGGCTGTTTTTCGAAACTGCCAAAAACGGTTCAGAGCATGAGATCTCATCGGAGATCGACCTGTTTGCCGCTCTTTCCAGACAGCTTTCGCGTGGAGAGTTTGATCGTACGAACATTCTTCAGCAGCAGATAGTTGATAAGATGTTTGAAGAAAGGATAAACGAATTGGATTCGGATATCTGTTCAAATCTCAGCACCGCGCTCCAGAGTAAAGTAGATGATGAAAGACTGATCATACTCAGCCCCATAGAGAGACTCATGGAAAGAGGGATCATCTATGAGCACGGTGATTACGGCAGTAAGCGGATGTCTTTCGTATATCAGAAATACCTTGAATTTCTTTTGTATAAACATAAATCCGCTAAGGATATTGATGAACTGATCGATCAGATATTGGAAACGTATTCATGGAACCGTATCCCGGAAATGTTCAACGCGGATCAGATTGCGCTTCAGGACCATAAGGATCCCGGAGAGGTTGCCGGAAAATTGCTTGATCGTATCGAAGATAAAAAACTTGATCCGGAAGATTTCAGGGACATGATGGTCTCTTATCTGATAAAGCTGTTCACGGGCAATAAGGCGCCGGATGATGAGAGCCTTCAAAGGATGATAAATGTTCTTATCGATCATGGAAAGACCGACTGGATGATCGATATGCTCATAAAGCTCGAACTCAAAACTTTCTGTGATCCTGCTGAGCATATTGCGGACGAACTTTTAAAGTTAGAGTCGCTCCCTCTTAAAATACGGGAGATCGTACTTTTCAGGAAATCCATGATATGCCAGCGTCAGTCAAGGTTCGACGAATCAAAGAGTCTTCAGGAGGAATGTCTCAGGATGGATGCCGGCGGTGCCGTCAGAGATCAGGTGTATATCCAGCTTTCGAGAACCCTTCGAAAAAGCGGAGACATCCAAGGAGCGCTCGATCTTTTGGAGGATTACCTGAAAAAGGCCGATAACGATACTACATATTACGCAGAAGCCCTTATCCAGCGGGGACTTTGTAAAGTGGCGTTGGATGATTTTGAAGATGCGCTTGTCGATTATCTGGCCGCAGAGAAGATCTCCCTTGAAAAGGATGATTATTACTGCTGGGATTATAACCAGCTCGGGATAGCTTTGGTATATCAGGAAAGAGGCGATTATCCGAAAGCCATGGAGGTACTTTCGAAGATGTATTCGAGCATCGTCAAATACGGTTATATGGATCTTATGTCCGACTGCCTATACATGCTCGCTTCAGTATCGGTCATGATGAAGGAAGATAAAAAAGCCGAAGATTATTCACACCAGGCGATAAGGCTTTTTGAAAGGGCAAAGCACTATGAAGGCTTCCCGATAATGTACAGGATACTCCGTGTGGTGGAAGCACGAAGAGGAAATACGGAAGAGGCCGAAAAGATGCTCGCCAAGGCGGAAGAATACAAAGAATACTGTCTTGACAAAGGTGTGCTTACTGTGTGCAGAAAATTAGATTTGTTGGTGTGACGGACAGGAGAGAAAACTAATGGAAAACAGAACCAGATTTATTATTCCTTTTTATTTTGACACGACAAATCTCGATTTTGACGATTTGGAAAACAGGGACCAGGATCATTGGGAATTATCAAAAAAAGATTCTCAGGAGAGTGATCTGTACGAGTATATCACAGACAGCCTGCTGAGAAAGGATTATTACACGCGTTTCCGTGACAATATACTTGGGGCAGTGTATAAATACAAAGGCAGACGTTGCTCGTTCAGACATGAGTATTATACCGATACGGAAAACAAAGAGAACAAAAGTGATATTGGATGCGCCGGTATCGGTCTGTACCTGTTTGCTTCTGGAATCGGATTTCTGTGGATGGAGCTTAAGATCAATGACAACAGGATAATCGTTGATTTCGTGAATGAATTTAAGGAAATGGTCCGTTCGGATAGCAGGATAAGCACGATCGTAACCAAGGATATTGATAAGGATACCGTTATTCCAGAAAATTACATCTTCAAAAATGATAAGATATATAAGGTTATAGATAAAACAAATTACAGAGGATATTATGTAAGGGAAATACTGAATACACTGAAGTGTGATATTACGTTCATACCATCAAGGAACACCCAAAAAGGAGACCTTCCGGATAAAGCAATAATCTTTAATCATGTGAAACTTGATGAAAAAGATTTTGAAGAGACGGCCTATCGTCTGACACGGGGATATAACAGGAACTATATCATTTCGGATTCTGAATATGATAATATGATGCACCCGTTTGGCAATGTCATACTTTTTGCTACAGGTGAAGGTTGCGGATACTATGTAAAAGGTGGGAAAGAATTTGTTGACGGAAGCAAGATAATGAGCGATTATTTCACGCTATACATATTGGCCTTATATCAAACCTACTCCTTGCTGAGAATTTCGGAAAAAATAGCATCGGATATGCCGACTTCTCCCGACATGTATGATCATTTTTCGAAGAAAATACACGGTAAGCTAAAGATGATAAATACGGATTTGAATGTCTTCATGGCCAAAAGCATCTATTCGTCGGTAAGCTTTGTCCAACATCAGAACAATTTTTACAATTATATCATTAAGGAATTAAGAATACGAGAGGATATTGAATCGATATCATCCGGAATCGTTGCACTCCGTGATATGCAGACCAATCTTGAAAAAGATGTAGAAGAAAAACGGGAACGAATAATTAACGGAATACTGACATTTCTTGCTGCACTTGGTATATTGCAGTCTTTTTCGGCAATACTCGATATCATTTCATTCTTTAACAAATGAAAACAACACAGGATCATATTGACAACGCAATAAGATCGATATACCAGATGATCGTTACTGTAAATGACAGTGATGTCACATGCTGCGTGATCGACCATAACAAGGAATTGCCGAAGGTGACGTTTAAGGACTCGCCTGACGGAATGACGGGCAGATTTTCTGAACTGCGCCGCTGCTTTATCAGGCACATTCACCCTGAAGACAGGGAGATGTTCAGGTCCTTTACGGAACGGAAATTCTTTGTTCATGAACTTGAAGAACATATCCATATATCCATGGAATGCAGGATCAGACATGTCGACAGGAAATATTACTGGTCGGAAGTGATCTTCTGCAACACCACCGAAGAAGACAGCACGCTTGGAAACGACTGTCTTTTTCTGGTACGCGATATAGACGAAAGAAAGACCGCCGAGCTTAACAAAGAAGCCGAGGAAAGAGCACTTCTTAAGAGCCTTCAGGATAAATATGATGCCCTGTTTGAAGAGAACATGATCGATGAACAGACAGGCTGTTATAACAGGAAGGGAATGAAGTATTATTCCGACATGGTAATAGATGAGGCCCGGGAAAAGGGCAGGTATCTTTTTGTTTGTGTCGCAGACTTAAACGGACTTAAGCATCTTAACGATACTTATGGGCATGCGGCAGGCGATGAGGCAATAGCCGCCGTGTCATCGGAACTCTTAAAAGCAGCTCCGAAAGGTTCGCGGATAGTCCGGACCGGCGGAGATGAATTCCTTCTCTTTGCCGCGTTGGATAAAGACAGTCGGGAACCGTATGAAATGAGCGAAAAGATCGACGAAGGCCTTAAAGCCTACAACGGATCGCATTCTAATCCTTATGAGATCGGAGCAAGCTACGGCTGGGTCCTTCTTCCGTACAAAGACGGGATGACGGATCTTGATGAATACGTCGAGATAGCGGATGCGAAGATGTATGAGATGAGGGTAGAAAGGGATAAGTACAGAAGAGACTGAGAATACTATCATGGTCGTACTAATTGAATTTCTGGACAGAGAGCCTATTGAAAACTATATAACGTGCCTTAATTATCAGGTGGATCGCGTAGTCTTTTTTGGATATCAGAAGGAGATCGACCGACAGAGAGAAACCGCACAGAATTTTTTGAAGAAAGAGTGTGGTATCTCGTCTGTCATATTTCACGCTGTTTCCGCCACCAATGCAAAGGCAACCATCGAAAATATAACTAAGCAGGTTGAAGCTGAAAAAGGGCATGGAGCAGATGTTTTTTTTGATGTGACCGGTGGGGAGAGTCTTATCCTTACTGCATTTGGAATCATTGCGGAACGGATCAAGGCTCCCGTGCATTTTTTTGATGTGGTTAAAGGTGAGATACACGAGATTGAAACCGGGGCAAACAAGCATATGAGCACATTCGTGCCTGAACGAAAGGTCAGGATGACTATAGACAGATATCTCTGCATGTACGGGGGTATCGAAATTAAGGAGAGACACAAGAACAATAAGGAGTTGACACAGGAAAACATAGTGAACTTAAGAAGCCTGTGTGAGGTTTCGGAACAATTCAGAGAAGTCTGGAACGGTTTCTCCAATTTTATGGCGTACGTATTTAATAACGGAGATTCGCTTTCGGCTGCAAGAAGTGCGCAGGAGGTAATACTTGAGCTTAATAAGGATAACGTTAAGATTGGAACTGTGAAAGATCTGAATGAGATCCTTGATACACTTTCGGAAAAGAAACTGATCACGGATCTGGTCCATGAGGACGGAAAATACAGACTTAAATATGTAAATAAGTATGTTAAGGCTTGTATACTTGAAGCCGGCAGTGTACTTGAACTCAATGCTTGCAGTAGGGAATGTATCGATACGGACGAATACAGGATAGGTGTGAATATAGACTGGGACGGTGTGGTCCATCCTGCGGCGCAAGGAGATGTCTATAACGAGATTGATGTACTGACATTGAAGGGATATATATTGACATTCATATCATGTAAGAGTGGGAAGTTTAGAAACGATGAAGAAGTAAACAGAGCGTTGTACGAACTTGAAACAGTGGCAACCCGCTTCGGGGGCAGATATGCGGTCAAAAAGATCTATCTGAAGAATAAACTTGGGCCCGTTCATGAAGAACGTGCAGAAGAAATGGGAATAAGGCTGATCTATGTTTGATCGAAACACTGTAGCAAGGGAAATTTCTAATTATTTTTCGGTGCCTATAGTGTACTGACATTCTAACAGGAGATATTGATATGACAGGCAGAAATCAATGGCTTATCGATCTGAGTAGTAAAGAGAGCGTTTGGGCAAAGGAACTTGACCCTATACCTTCAATGATATGGACATCTTATTCTCAATTAAGAAATCTGGCTGAGAATGGTCAGGTTTATGGCTCGATGTTGCAGTGCAAGGACCTTTTTGAAATGCTGTACAAAATCCCGATCATAATGGCGATGATAGTGATCGACAGTGATCCGAAATATAAAGATGGTTCAGCATATACGGACATAATCAGGACTGAATTGGCTTCTCCGATGAGCATGGGCCAATGGGATACGCTGGCTTCTGTAATTATAAAAAAGAACAAGGATCTAAGTTTGCCGGTCAGTATCATTGAAATACTTAAAAAAACACGCAGTTTATACAGTCAGGAGGTTACACCTAATGTTCCCAGTATCATCAATTGGCGGAACGAAGCGATCGGACATGGTGCTCTAAGGTTTGAGGACGATGATTCTTACAAACAGGAGATAGAAAGCCTGATCGCGATGTTAAGGGAATACTTCGACGGCGAGGGTGATACTTCCATAAAAGGTCTGTATGAAAATACGTTCTTTCTGATTGATGAAAAAAAACTAACGGGAGAAATAAGCGCAGATTGTTTTAAAGGAAACAGCTTTATCCTTTATATTGAGGGAACACAGTTCGATGTCGATAATTATGCCAATTCCCACGATCTAAGGTACTATCTATTTGATTCTTTTTTCTGTAAAAAAAATCTCATCAAGTATACCAACTATGAAAATGGTCAAAGTGAACTTCTGAAAAATAAATATTTTTCTGATCTATATGAGAAGCACGTGATAAGATCTGACAAAGATTTCGATCTGTTCTCTGACTATATCAGTCGTGAAGAGGATATGATCCTCGAATACCTGAATACGCCAATAAAATATATTAAACCCGTAGGCTTAGTGAATAAACTGATAGATGTCATGGACGATATAGGACACGGGGTCATATCGATCTTCATGGAACGCGGAACCGGCAAGTCTGCATTCGCCAATCAGATGAGTGGATTATATCATAGAGTATCTCTTATCAAGAACAGTTTTTCGCGCTGTTATCATGTTCAGAATACAGCCTTAAGGGGCATGAGAGATTTCGTCAATTCTCTTAACTTCAGCTTTAGACACAGTTATGATGCTTTTCAGGACATGTGGGGCAGTAATGAGGCAATGCCCACCTTGAATGATGATACCGATGATCCGGCGAAAGATATGTCTGAATTTCTAAACTATTATCACGAGCGATATCGCAGGGACTATACGATCCTTCTTATAGACGGTATCGACGAAGCAAATGAGATGTCTCAGGAGATACTGAACTATCTGCCTTCGCCAGATATGCTGGATGAAGGTGTATTTATTGTTCTTTTATCTAGATTCAAGGATGAAGAGACTGTACATGGAAGCAGCAGAAGATATATAGAAACTGCAGAAAAGGCTTCTCAGGCCTGCATCAGCATGCACAGGAAAGATGACATCAACATAAAGATTCTGAAAGAGTGTATTTCTTCTCAGATAAGAGAAGGCAATCTGCCTGAAGATACTGATATCGATATGCTAGTCAAAAAGGCAGATCATCGCTTCCTGTTCTTAAAGGCATATCTTGCTGTCGGCCCGGATATGGATCTTGACAGTAATGATGAATACAGTTTCATCAGAAGTTATATGGATCATATAATGTCATTTTACGGACATATACAGATACGTAAATTGCAGGAGATTGCAGCCACGATAGCGCTGTTCCCGTCGATTTCCATACAGAAGATACATGAATACATGAATTGCCCTGAAATAACGTATGAGTTCGTTGGACTCCTTAACGTACTTCTGCCGGTTCTAACTATAAGGCACGTGGATGGAGAAGATATATACGAATTTGCGGATGCAGTCTATGCTGAATATGTGCTTTCACAATACACGGACGTTGAAGGAACGATCATAGATTTTTTCTATGATTCGATGGCGATCCACTTAAGCGATTATCTGGAAGGGAACGGATTTCGCAGGATTTCGAAGACTGACAATAATAATAAAGAAGAGCAACAGCATCTTACACGCAGCATAGTTTTTTTTTCGGAAGGTATCATCAGCATATGGGACAAGTCAAAGGATAACGATACCCTAAGAAAAGGGTTTTTCTCAAAACACACCCCTCTATGTCTGACTTTCCGTCTTATAGATGATGATTGGGCTTTCAACGGATACGGAGCATATCTTCGGAGAGAGCTTCAAGACAGTTTATGCTCTGCTATATATTATTGTCTCCAAAATGATAGTGATCCACCAGCGAGAAAATGGTCCTCGGACCTTAACCATATTTATACACAAAAATGCAGTGATGTCGCTGATGATCTTGAAACATTGTACTGGTCAAAATACTGTATCTATAATGCATCGATGTTTACGGATGTGTGCAGATATGCATTAGAGAAGCGGAATTCTCTGGATATAAGTGAATGGTTATGGCTGTTTGAGAAAGAACCGAATGATGAGATCGTTAACGCACTTTCCACAGATATCGATCTGGCCGAAGCCTTTACTGACTATTACCTGAACAGAGAGGTTCCTGATCAACTTGAATGGCTAAAGGCCCTTGCTGATATAATCCTTGATCCGGAAAAAGAAGAAACGGTTCTCAATAACCTCCTCGATCAATACCTATCTTCTTGTTTCTATGATCAATACGAAGAGGATGCGAAAGAATGCCTATCTAAGATAAAGTCCAAAGGTTACCCATTAGATGAAAGCATCTTCCCCGAAGGTATTGAAGTGTTGGAAGAGCAACTGGAGAATGGGACCTACCAAGCTGAACAGGAAAAGAAACGGATCCAGAAAACCATAGATGATTTATTGGATTTTGATACCCCTCTTTTTAATGCTGACAGCGACTTTGAACATGATCGGTTCATTTTGTCTACTTCGTCTGAAGACTCAAATATTGAAGAGTTTAAGAAATTGTATGCCGCATATTATAAAAGGATATGTTATGAGAAAGATGCAGGAAGGCTTTCTGTGCTTATTACCCACGATACGCTATTGTATTTTCACATAGTGGATATGTTGAAAAACGAATATGGGGACAAAGAGGAATTCTTCAGCGGCATCAAGTACTGGATCAGTGAGATCAAGCAATATATCGGGACAGATACTTATTTTGCTGCCCGAGTCCTAATGGGCCTTATGAATGAAGGGGTGAAGTGGCTCGATTCGAATGGTCGGGAGGAAGAGGGAATTACCATGCTGGAAGAAGCTGTCTGCAATTATTCTTCTTTGGCATTCTTTTCACAACATCATACAAGAATGGGAACAAACCTAACTGCCGGGGTGTTTGAGAAGATTCTATCTAATATCTACTGTACCGATGATGCCATAGCTCTTTTGAAGAGATTCCGAAAAGCCGGTATGGAAGACAGGTTTGATACACTCATGCTTAGGATAGAGAAAGGCGTGAAGGAGATAGACTCCATTCTGACAGTAAATAATGATTTCCTTGCAAAACTTGAGCTTCAAAAATTCCAGTTTGTACGATACAGAAAAAAGATTGGCTTTACAAGCAGTTTCGACGACTATATCGAACGGGAAATAGACAATTTCAAGAACAAAATTAAAAAGGAGTTAAATGATCTGTCTCGAAACACTGATTTTACTGATATTGCATTTAATGTTGAACTTGTCATGGAGTATATGTGGCAGACTGGACAGTGGGAAAGAGCAGACGAAATCTGTGACAGCTTGACAAAAATCCTGGTTATCAGGGACGGGAGTACTGATTCTGTCATTAAAAAAAGTATTCAGCTTGAACTGGATAAGATAGCGCGATGCAAGGAATTGACGAAAATGATGGCATTACAGGGAGTTGACGCTGAGGGGAAGCCTTTGCATGGCCTAACGGAGAATCCGGAAGTAGACAGATTTTTTGGCTTAAGTTCTTATAGGTTTTCTACTCATAAAACTATATACAATACCCTGTTCCTTACATTTGCCAGTGGATACACAGATAAGTGGCTGCAAGGATTCGATCCATTAGATGATTAATGGAGGATCATAACCAAGTAAGTGTTGTATTGACGGTTTTGGCTACCTCGATACCAAAAGGGAAATATAAAACGCTGAACAAGCGATATGCAGAGTGGACTCATTGTCCGGCGAGATACAAAAAAGTCTAGACTATGAAAGACGGATTTAAACGAATATTCAGTGAAATAAAGAGAACAAGCAGTATCGTCGAATTCGATGAGGAAACGGATCAGATACCGCGCTTTGCAAGGGAGGGGTTAAATCCAAACCCGCTGGATCGGCATGTAGTGTGGGTGATACCTCTTTCGGAACAGGAAGACAAATGGTTGTTCTGCTCACCCAAAGCCGGGAAAGGAGTGGTCCTTGATACGCGATATCCCACCGATAAATACCTTTCTGAGGTTTTCGGACACAGACTGAACGACAGGAGTTACAGTGAACTGAATTCGGGAGTTGCCACGAAAAGATTTATATTCGGAACGATCATGGGTGAGTATCTCGTTTACAGGCTTTTTGAGGTAAGTCTCAGGTGTGAACCTTTTTTGGTAGATATGTATGATTGTTTGCTATCCGAACCCTATGAGCTGTGCAGATATGTTTTTTACGAGAGCGGGATATATATCGAGAATCGTGACGGAACGGTGGAGCTTACCACTCCGGACAGAATAAAAGAGAAAGAGTCTTACGATGCTACGGACGATATCGACGGAGTCTTGGAACATGATATGATGAAGAAATTCCGCTCCGATGTCAGGATAGCCAATAAAGAAAAACTTGAAAGGATTCTTCCTTGTATTCTTTCGGGATACGGATCGAAGTTTTCTTTTGTTCGTTTTTTGTCGGTATTTTCCGGAGTGTCGGAACGCTCATATATCAGTGGCGATGTTCCGGAAAGGATCAAAAATGATCTATACAGAAGGAAGCTCACTCCCGGAACCACGGTCAAGATAGACAAAGATCTTGTTGCGGTGACTTCGGCCAGGGGTAATTACTATCTGGCGGAACCCGATGAGATACGAACATATTATGACGGTGATCAGGTATATTTTTTCAGAAAGATCGCCTATACGGGAGAATGGACTCAGGAGTTTCCGGATGGGAGCATATTTCGTTACAGCTCGTTGTTTGACCGGAGGATAGACAGGGATATATTCGATAACACATGCATGGAGGAATATGCGGAGCATTCCGTTGACAAAAATATCCGTTCGGGAGAAAAGATCAACTACGGTTCGGCTATGGCTCAGATGTTTTATCTTTCCGCCGAGCAGGCAGCAAAAACCGAAGACGGATTGTTTGAAGCG
>JAIKZO010000133.1 GCA_024682115.1 Lachnospiraceae bacterium | reverse complement strand
CTGCCAGAGAAGAAACCTTCTCTCCCTGCTTGATCCTTTCCCGGATCTTTATGACCTCATCATCCGTGATCTTCGGTTTTCTGCCGGCATTTCTCTCATTCATACAGAGACCTCCCTGATCTGATTATGAGATCTTATGCCCGTATTGTCAACTTTTTAATTTGTTTACAGACATCAGAAGAAAACGCCCGGTCATATGACCGGGCGTTTCATAATATGAGATCTTTTTATTTTACCTTGATCAGATGTCCCGAAGCTTTCATCGATTCGATGATCGAATCAACCTGCTTCTCGCACTCTTCATCGGTTCCGGCTTCAGCCATTACACGAAGTACCGGCTCTGTTCCGGACTTTCTTAAGAGGACTCTACCGTTATCTCCGAGTTCAGCGCCTGCCGCATCAACCGCAAGCTTAACGGCGGGATCCTCGAGCGTGCCGTCCTTATCATCGACCACAACGTTCTTTAATACCTGAGGATACATCGTAACCTCTGAAGCAAGTACCGAAAGAGGAAGCTGTGTCTCAACCATAACGCTCATGAGCAGGATAGCAGTGAGTATTCCGTCACCTGTACGTGCGTACTTGCGGAATATGATATGACCTGACTGCTCTCCGCCGATCGCATGGTCGAATTCCTTCATGTTCTCGTATACATATCTGTCACCGACAGCCGTCTTTTCATAACCGATACCGATCTTATCAAGTGCCTTGTAAAGACCGAAGTTTGACATTACAGTCGTAACCACTTTATTCTTGGGCAACTGTCCTGCCTTCTTCATATGCTTGGCACAGATATACATTATCTTGTCGCCGTTAACGACTTCACCGTTTTCATCAACCGCAAGACATCTGTCGGCATCACCGTCAAAAGCAAAACCGCAGTCGAGCTTGTTGGCTTTGACAAATTCCTGAAGTCCTTCTATATGTGTGGAACCGCATCCGTTATTGATGTTCACTCCGTCGGGAGCGTTGTTTATAACGTAATTCTTGCTTCCGAGCGCATTGAATACCGCGGGAGCTATCATCCATGAAGAACCGTTCGCACAGTCAAGTCCGACTTTACGGTCTTCAAAAGAATGAGTTGCAACATTGGTAAGATATCCGATATATCTGTTTCTTCCCGAATAAAAATCAACCGTGCATCCGATCTTTTCGGCAACGGCAAAAGGGATCTCCTCATGTTCGCCGTCGATGTAAAGCTCTATCTCGTCCTGGAGGGCATCGTCCATCTTTTCCCCGTCACAGTTCATGAGCTTTATTCCGTTATCAACGTAAGGATTGTGGCTCGCAGAGATCATTACTCCGCAATCAAAATGCTCCGTTCTGGTTATATAAGCCACGCAGGGGGTCGTCGTTACGTGAAGAAGGTACGCATCCGAACCGGAAGCGGTTATACCTGCTGCCAGCGCGTTCTCATACATGTATGACGAACGTCTTGTGTCCTTTCCTATAACGATCTTTGCCTTGCGCTCGCGCCCGTAATACCATCCAAGGAAACGGCCGATCTTAAATGCATGCTCTGCAGTGAGCACTACTCCCGATTCACCGCGGAAGCCGTCAGTTCCAAAATACTTTCCCATTTGTTTTCCTTTCCTGTCCTGTCTTATTATCCGTTGTATGCCGCTTCATCACATACAAGCACAACGTCATCATGAAGGTTAAGGAATGAAGCAGGGCACTTCGTGGTGCAGGTTCCCTTTAACATCTGGGCAACCGCATCATGCTTGTTGGCACCTGTAGCTATGATGATGATCTTCTTGGCTGAAAGGATGGTTCCCATTCCCATTGTAAGAGCCTTTGTGGGAACATCCGCAGCGCTTGCAAAGAATCTTGCATTGGCATCGATCGTATCCTCGGTAAGTGATGTTACATGAGTTACGGGAACGAGTTCTTCATCGGGCTCGTTAAAAGCGATATGCCCGTTCCTTCCGATACCGAGAACCTGGATGTCAGCGCCGCCGAGAGATCTGACGTATGCTTCGTATCTCTTAGCTTCCTCTTCACCGTCGTGAGCATCGCCCTTGGGAACATTGGTCCTGCTCTTATCGATGTTGACCTTGTCGAACAGATTCTTGTTCATGAAATATCTGTAGCTCTGGTCATTGTCGGGGCTGATCGGATAATACTCGTCGAGATTCACGGTCGTGATATCCTTAAAATCGATCTCTCCTGCCGCATTCATCTTAGCGAGCTCCGCATACATACCCTCGGGTGTGGATCCTGTAGCGAGTCCCAAAACCGCATTGGGCTTTTTCTTCATGACTTCTGCTACGATCTTGGCGGATTCAACTGATACTTCCTCATAGTTCTTGCATACGATAACCTTCATTAAAAATATTCTCCTTTTCCTTAGTTAAACGGGAATCCTTAGCTTTTTCCCAATTAAAAAATATACTACTTTGATGATATATTGTAAACAATGGACGTCGCTATCTTATCGGCTGTAGCTTTGTCCGTAAGCTCCCCTATTATCGCGAGGGCAAAAGGTATTGCCGTACCCACTCCGCGGCTCGTGATGAACTTTCCGTCGACATTTACTTCCTTATCATTGGCCTTTGCACCGACCAGCGTATCTTCCATTCCGGGATATATGCTGGCGTTTTTTCCTTTAAGGAAACCGCGTTTGCCGATTATCGAAGGAGCCCCGCATATGGCTGCGATATATTTGCCGCGGTCGGAAGCTTTTTCAAGTTCCCCGATGAGCGCATCACAGGCATCAAGATTCTTCCAACCCGGACTGCCCCCGGGAAGAACGAGCATCTCGGCATTGTCAAAATCCGCCTCGGAAAAGATCCTGTCGGCAAAAACCGTTATTCCGTGAGCGCCGTTCACTTTTTTTTCGGATGTTATGGACACGGTCTCAAGATCAAGTCCCGCGCGCCTTATAAGATCGACTGAAGTAAGTGCCTCCACTTCCTCAAATCCTTCGGCCAGAAATAAATAGATCATAGCCCCTCCTTTCGTACCGCATTCCCCATGAATGCCCACTCCGTAATTATACCAAATGAAATTCTATCTTAAAAGCGGGAACAATATCCGTCCGTATTGTGATAAACTGTTGCTTATGGAACAGACAGTTTCTTACGGCCGCAGCGGAGCCTTTTTAAAGCACATAGCCATAATTACCATGATCATCGACCATATCGGATACGGGATAGTCGAAAGATGCTTCATGTTCAGAGGCTTAAGTCCGGCCATCGACAAACTATATATGCTTTTGCGGGAGATCGGAAGACTGGCCTTCCCTTTGTTTGCGTTTCTGATCGTTGAAGGTGCGATACATACGTCAAACCGACTGCGTTATTTTCTGTCTCTTGTCCTTTTCGGGATCATTTCCGAGATCCCTTTCAACCTGTTCTTTTCCGATACGATCCTCTATCCGAAATATCAGAATGTTTATATCACTCTCGCTTTGGGATTACTGGGGATATATATCTATGATCTCCTTAAAAAGGCCGGACTCGGAATGATCTTCCCAATAGCATTTATCGGTCTTCTTATCGCGGGATTTTTCCTTCGCGCAGACTACGGGGCAACGGGGATAATACTGATCTTCCTCATGTACCGTTTAAGGGCAAAGCCGATGACGATCATGATACTAGGGCTTTTGGTCATGACTTTCTTAAACACCACCGAAGGCCTTCTTCTCGACCTCATCGATAAGATCCCCGTCATATGGACACAGTATTATATCGAATATCTTCCCATAGAAATACCGTCCCTCATCGCCTTCATGCTGATAGCAGACTATAACGGGCAACGGGGACGGCAGATTCCAAAATATCTTTATTATATTATCTATCCCGCCCATCTTCTCATTCTCTGGATCCTGGGGGGATGGATCGGTCAGCCCTTCTGACCTGAAGAAACATCCTTATCTTCTCCGAGCATCATTCTCGTCATTTCTTCCATTCTCTCTATCGGAAAAGGCGGATTAGCCACGGGCTTCATCGCTATGGACATTAATTTCATCGGATTATCGTCCGCGGCGATCCTGTTGGGGCTCAGTTTTCCGCATGCCTTGCAACGGTGTATCAGAGTCCATTCTCCGTTGTTCTTGACCCAGACGGCAACGGGCTCCATGATCCCTCCGCAATCGGCTTCGCGATCTCCGGGTTCGTTATCGACATGCAGGCTGCAAAGGCAGTTCGGACAGTGATTCCTGTGTCCGCTTCCGGCGTTTTCCGGAACTACTTCCCTTCCGCATGAAGCACAGGTGAAAGTCTCTTTGCAGTCATGATCTTTGTAATAGCCTTTCGGCATTCCTTTTTCCGCATTTTTCATATCTTAATATTACTCCGTATAATATGGAAATATCTTCGATCAGTTTACTCGAATTCGATCGTGCTTACCGGCTTTTCGCTGATATCCCAAAGGACACGGTTCACTCCGGGAACAGTTGCTATGATATCATCCCTGATCCTGCAAAGAACACTGAACGGAATCTCTGGAACCGTAGCCGTAACCGCATCAACGGTGTTTACGGCACGGATTATGACTGCCCATCCCATGTAGCGCTTTCCGTCCTTTATACCCGTTGACTTGAAATCGGGGATCACGCAGAAATACTGCCACGGTACGGGATCGAGTGCACCTATCTCACGTCTTACTATCGCATCGGCCTCGCGAAGGGCTTCAAGCCTGTCACGTGTAATGGCTCCGACGCATCTTACACCGAGTCCCGGTCCGGGGAACGGCTGTCTGTATACCATATTATCGGGAAGGCCGAGTTCTTTTCCGACTACTCTGACCTCATCCTTATAAAGGAACTTTACGGGCTCCACCAGTTCGAACTTAAGATCCTCGGGAAGGCCTCCCACGTTATGATGCGCCTTTACTCCGTCAGACTCAAGTATGTCGGGATATATCGTTCCCTGTGCAAGGAAGCTTATATCGTCAAGCTTTGCCGCTTCCTCCGCGAACACATCGATGAACTCTTTTCCTATGATCTTTCTTTTTGTTTCGGGATCCGATACACCGGCAAGTTTGTCAAGGAATCTGTCGACAGCGTCAACATAGATGAGGTTTGCGTCCATCTGGTTCTTAAACACTTCGATGACCTGCTCGGATTCACCCTTTCTGAGCAGTCCGTGATTTACATGCACGCAGACAAGCTGCTTGCCTATTGCCTTTATGAGTAATGCGGCTACCACGGAAGAATCCACTCCTCCCGAGAGCGCGAGCAATACTTTTTTATCCCCCACCTGTTCCTTGATCGCCTTTATCTGCTCGTCGATAAAAGCTTTCGCAAGTTCGGGATTTGTTATCCTTTCCATTGTTTCAGGTCTTAATTCAGCCATTTTCCTTCTCCTTTTCCTTATATATCTTCATCAGCTGTCTTCAGAGACGGCAGTCTTATCTGAGACAAGACTATCGCGATCGTCATCACAACGCATCCGATGAGCACTTTTGCGCCCATCCTCTCATGCAGGAAGATCACCGAACTCAACGCTCCGAACACCGATTCCGTTGACATTATGAGCGAAGCATTTTCGGGTTTTGAATATCTCTGGCATACGGACTGAAGAAGCTGACACAAAAGACTGCTCACCAAGCCCAAATAGATCATGCTTCCTATGATCGTCGGTGAACAGAATGCCTCTTTCGGAAACGGTCCGTCGATCACGGGAGCACATATCCATCCCCCAACCGTGCAGACCGCCATCTCGATAAGACATATCACCGCCGGATCGTCTTCCTTGACATAGATATCCTGGAACGCTATCTGCATCGCAAATAAAAAACCGCAGATAAGAGTGAGCAGGTCACCTATACCGATCGAAAGATCCCCGTCAAGCGAGATAAGGCCTATACCGATAAGTCCTATTACAGCTGCGACAAAAAGCTTTATCTCAGGCCGCTTCTTTTTCAGTATCCAGTGCAAAAAAGGAACTATTATAATATACACCGCGGTGAGAAAGGCATTCTTTCCCGCCGTGGTGTAATTACATCCTATCGTCTGCACGAGATAAGCCAGGAAAAGGCAGGCTCCGATGATAAGTCCGTGTATGAGGACATGCTTCGGAGTGTTCCTAAGTCTTTTCCCGAAGATCACGAGCATTCCCGCCAATGCTATGGTAAACCTGACCGCCACCATATATGCCGGCGGAACGGTATCAAGCGCATTCTTTACCACTGCGAATGCGGAACCCCACATTATCGCAACGGCAAACAATCCGACATATGACAGGAATGCTTTTTTTGATTCTGTATCTGTACTCATTATTTAAAGAAAGTTCCTATGATGCCTCGAAGAAGCGAAGCACCGACATTTCCTCCGAGAGTCTTTCCGAACTTTCCTCCGAAAGTGCTTCCGACTGTCTTGCCCACTTCTCTTCCGATCGTTCCCGCAGTCGAACTTGCAACCGATTTGGCGGCATTTTTAACTCTTCTTGATTTTGCCTGAGCTGCTTTTTCTTCTTCCTTCGCTGCGGCTGCCGCTTCTTTTTCTGCCTGCTTGGCAGCTGCCGCTTCTTCCTTGGCCGCCTGCTTTTCTTCTTCAAGTCTTGCCTTTTCGGCTTCTTTTTCCTCTCCGAGCTTGGTAAGTCTTTCATATGCGGAATCGTTGTCCACATACTCGCTGTACTTATCAAATAAAGGAGAATTGTTTATGCATGAATTTAATGTTCCGTCATCTATGGTTCCCATCTTACTCTGAGGAGGAAGGATCTTGGCTCTTTCCACGATAGTGGGAACTCCGTCCTCGCCGAGAACCGAAATGAGAGCTTCTCCCGTACCCAGTTCACCGAGTGCGGTAACCGTATCAAACGCCGGATTCTCTCTTAAGCCCTCCGCTGCTGCCTTAACGCCCTTCTGCTCGCTGGGAGTATATGCGCGAAGACCGTGCTGGATCTTGTTTCCGAGCTGGCTCAATACACCGTTCGGAATATCCTTGGGGTTCTGAGTGATGAAATAGATGCCGACACCCTTTGAACGGATGAGTTTAACGACCTGCTCGATCTTGTCGAGAAGTGCCTTGGGTGCGGAATCAAAGAGCATGTGCGCTTCATCGAAGAAGAATACCATCTTGGGTTTATCAAGATCTCCGACCTCGGGAAGTGTCTCATAAAGCTCCGATATCATCCAGAGAAGGAACATAGAATACATTCTGGGATTGAGCATGAGTTTTTCGCATTCAAGTATCTGGATATATCCTCTTCCGTCATCCGAGGTCTTTATCCAGTCCTTGATATTAAGTGCGGGCTCCGCAAAGAACTGCTCGGCACCTTCCGACTCAACCGCAACTATGGCCCTCGTTATAACATTGAGGCTGGCTCCGGGAATGTTTCCGTAAGTACCGGAAAACTCTTTCGCATTCTCCGAAACATAATTGATCATGCTCTTTAAGTCTTTTGTATCGATAAGGAGCAACGAATTATCATCGGCGATCTTAAATATGATGTTAAGTATGTCTGACTGCGTTTCGTTAAGTCCGAGTATCCGGCTTAAAAGGATCGGTCCCATCTCGGATATCGTGGTCCTTAACTGTATGCCCTTTTCGGCATAAACATCCCAGAAATTGACGGGATACTTCTTAAAATCAAATCCCTTGGATAAAAGATCGAAGTATTCAAGTCTTTTGGCCATGTCTTCGGAAGTTTCGCCAGGCTTTACGCACATACCGGCCAGATCTCCCTTTGCATCTGCCAGGAATACGGGTACTCCCATATCGGAAAAGGCTTCCGCCATAACCTTGAGCGTAACGGTCTTACCTGTTCCGGTCGCACCGGCTATAAGTCCGTGTCTGTTGGCCATTCCGGGATTGACGAAGATCTCCTTACCCTCGTCGGTCTTTCCGATCAGTATCTTGCCGTCATAATACATAGTAGTTCCTCCTTGTCCTTTTACTTTTTTATTGTTCCTGACTTCTTATATAAGTAATGAAGCAGTTTCCGTTCTCTTCAAACATTTCCGTTGCTTCGAACATATCGACTTTATATATCTCGTTCTTCAGCGGATCCATCAGTACGACGCATGTCTCATTAAATCCTACGAGCAGCATCGCCTCGTTATCCTCCTGCATGAACAGTACAGGTATATCCATATTAACATAGTACAGGACCATATCCAACGAGCAACCTGTAAGATCGAGTATCTCATAATCTATGAGCGCATCTTCCAGTATCTCAATGACCGTTTTGTTCTGTCCGAGCATATATGCCGAGTTTCTGATCACGCCCTCGTATTCGAGCATGGTATCAAGGCACACCGCAAGCGAACCCCTTGACGCGCTGGTTTCTGACGCTTCTATAGCCATGATCTGATTCTTGGAGCTTCTCGAAGTCTTTTTCCAGATATATGCTCCTTCGTTGTTCATAACGATGCCCGAGATCTCATACGCCCTGTCCACGGCATCGTTCTCGGCATTATGATAGCTGTCGGCACCGTATTTTCCGTATACGATAAATTCCGCCGAATCACCCTTGGATCTTATATTGACCTCTCTGTCCCCTTCGTAAAGGACCATCTTCGGGTTAAGGTGCTTCATGGTGTCGGCATCTATTTCTTTCTTCAGGCTTATCGCCGTAAGCTTCTCGTATTTTTCGGTAACGACCTCCGAAAGACTCGAACTTGAAGCCGTCATGCTCTCCGAGTTCACGATCTGATCGTTCGTGGTATAAACGAAGTTACCCTCGTCCGTCTTCTTCATTCTCATAAGAGCGATCCTGTTATCTATGACCTCGCCTTCGGTAACATAGATATTGTCTCTTTCATACGTCATCAGATCGCCTTCAAGCTCACTGAATATATTTAAGCGATACATCGGGATCAGCGTCTTTCCCATCCTGTCATTCGTAATATCGCTCTTTCTCGCCACTCCGTAGATAAGGTCTTCGCCCATGAACCCTATCGGAAGGACCGTCTCGTTCGACGAAACATCTATGAACGACTTGACAGCCGTATCAAGGTTTAAGAGCATGAGCCTCGTTGAATTTGTCTTGTTGCCTCCGGGTATATAGCTGACCAGTCTGCCGTTCTTTGAAGTAACATATGTACCCTCTCCGAGGCCTTCCGCTATGACCCTGGGTTCCTTTGATGCCTGATCAATCCCGTAAAGGACATCCCCTATGAGCAGATAGAGAGTCCCGTTCGCGTTCATGTACGAAAGCTTTTCGACTTCCTTGATGAAAAGATCCGGAGCATGCGTACTTCTTATGAACGCCAGTTCCTCAATGGTATTGACCGTATTATCGTAATAATATGCCGAAGCTCCGACCTGGCCTTCGTGAGAGCCCCTGTTCATATAGCCGTAGACAAGGAAAACTATGTTTCCGGCTTCGTCTATGTTCATTATCTTGATATCGTGATCGTTGTTCACGGGTCTGACATCCTCGGTAAAAGTATCGTAGAAGCCGAATACAAAGGACATCTTGTTATCTATCGTGTTATATGAATAAAGCCGGTCTCCCGTGATAAAGGCAATGTTGCTTCCATCTTCGCTTTCTTTGAGCGAGACATCTCCGCTCGATATCCCGAGCATGATATTGTTGCCCTGATAAGACGATTTGATATCTTCAAAAACATCGTCCATCGTACGTTCGTAATCAAGAAGATACATTCTTTCATTTGAGTATCTTACCCTGAAAAATTCACGCACCCTGTAATAGTTGATATCATCATCTTCATTGATCGAAACGTAGTAATCCACCAGGAAGCTTCCCGTAGACGGAGAAAGTTCCTTTATCGTGATCATCGGGTCTGTTACGCGTAAAGGATTCAGATCTCCCCAGGTCACCTGGTCAAAACTGCTGTGGATATTTACTTTTCCGAAAGTGGTATTGTCGCCGGTCTTATCCGGTTCAAGGTACATCGTAAGCTCTTCGGCTGCTGCCTTGTTAAATGTCTTACTTGAAAAATCGGCGACATATTCGAGTTTATCCGACACATGATATTCGTCGGGTGAAATGATCCTCGTATAATAATTGTATTTATTTCCGCCCGAAAGCTCCAGCTTAAGGACGAATTCATATTCCCTGTTATTCTCGATAAGGTCCTTTATGACTATATCCGAATGTATCTGACGTGAATCGACCGTAAAATCGGAGATCGAATTGTCTTCAATGAGACGTGACCCGTTCACGGTACGTACTTCATACTCGATCCCGAGGACCGTGGCACCGTAAGTGTCTATCACGAGAGACATCTTTCGTCCAGACATGAGCGGCGTTATGCTCTGCCGCATATAGCTTAAGTCCATGTCGTCTTCATATCCGTACATCCTGTTTGCGGATATTCCGTTATATTGAATTGTAACTACTGGTATGGATGCCGGTCCCATTCCCGATGTCATATCTACGGAATCCTTGTTTATGATCCTGCTCGTAATGATCGTAGCAATGATAAAGGTAGTAAGGACTATCAGGATCCTGATGAAAAGTCTCTTCATTTACGGTATTTCTGATTATCCGTGCTCTCAAAAACATCCAGCCCGCCGTTTGAGGCGGGCCGGATCTGTTTTATTTGACAACATTTATTCTGGCGAGCGCTCTTTGCAAAGCAGTTTCCGCACGGGCCACATCCGTTTCCGGTGTTCTTGACCGAAGTCTCTCTTCGGCCCTGTCCCGGGCCTCCTGCGCTCTTTCAAGGTCGATCTCCGAAGGCCATTCGATTATCTCGGCCATTATGACAACACTGTCACTTAATACCTCGGCAAATCCGGCATGCAAAGCTGCTTCCTTTGTGCCCGACTCTTCGGTGATCGTTATTATTCCGGGCGCTATCACCACGGTCAGAGGGATATGTCCTTTAAGTACACCTATCTCGCCCTCGGTCGTATTGAACTCGACCATGGACACCTCCGACTCGTAAAAAGTCCTGTCCGGAGTTATTATACGTAATTTAATCAAATTATCTGCCATCTATGTACCCCGCTTTCAAGGATCACTATTTAACCTTGGCAAGAACATCGTCTATACTGCCGGCATTAAGGAAATAACTTTCGGGAATATCGTCGTGTTTTCCTTCGAGTATCTCTTTAAATCCGCGGATGGTCTCGGCGATGGGAACATATTTTCCTTCGAGTCCGGTAAACTGACCGGCAACAAAGAACGGCTGAGAAAGGAATCTCTGGATCTTACGGGCACGGTTAACGATGATCTTGTCGTTCTCCGAAAGTTCATCCATACCGAGGATCGCGATGATATCCTGAAGTTCCTTATACTTCTGAAGTATTTCCTGTACGCCTCTCGCAACATTGAAATGCTCTTCGCCGACGATCCTGGGATCAAGTATTCTCGAAGTTGAATCAAGAGGATCTACCGCAGGATAGATACCCAGCTCAACTATGGATCTTGAAAGAACCGTTGTAGCATCAAGGTGCGCAAATGTTGTTGCAGGAGCAGGGTCCGTAAGGTCATCGGCAGGAACGTAAACAGCCTGAACCGATGTGATGGATCCGTTCTTTGTAGATGTGATCCTCTCCTGAAGGGCACCCATCTCCGTCTGAAGTGTAGGCTGATATCCAACCGCCGAAGGCATACGTCCGAGCAAAGCCGAAACTTCGGAACCCGCCTGTGTAAATCTGAAGATATTGTCTATGAAAAGAAGTACGTCTTTTCCGCCCTTGTCTCTGAAATATTCGGCCATCGTAAGTCCCGAAAGACCGACTCTCATTCTTGCTCCGGGCGGCTCATTCATCTGACCGAATACCATGGTAGTCTTATCGATAACTCCGGATTCCGTCATTTCATGATAAAGGTCGTTACCTTCCCTCGTACGCTCGCCGACACCGGTGAATACGGAATATCCGCCGTGCTCGGTAGCTATGTTATGAATAAGTTCCTGTATAAGGACCGTCTTGCCGACACCGGCGCCTCCGAAGAGTCCTATCTTTCCACCCTTCTGATAGGGACAGAGAAGGTCTACGACTTTGATCCCCGTCTCGAGCATTTCCTGCTGCGTTGACTGTTCAACGAATTCGGGAGCAGGTCTGTGTATCGGCTCAAAGGTAACTCCTTCGGGAGCGGGCTTATTGTCGATAGGCTCACCCAATACGTTAAAGATACGTCCGAGAGTGTTTTCTCCAACCGGAACGCATATGGGGCTACCCGTTGCGATAGCTTCCATACCCCTTACCAGACCGTCTGTAGGTCCCATGGCTATACACTTAACTGTATCATCTCCCAGATGCTGGGCTACTTCAACGGTAAGTGATGTTCCGTCTTTAAGGGGAATCTTGATCGCTTCATTGATCTCGGGCAGCATGCCGTCGGTAAATTTGATATCCAGTACGGCACCGATGATCTGTGTGACTTTTCCGGAACCGCGCTTTGCATTATCCGCCATCTTTTTATTCCTTTCTTTTAGCTGATAGCATTAGCTCCAGCAATAATCTCTGTTAACTCCTGTGTGATAGAACTCTGACGGGCCCTGTTGTACATGAGTGTCAGCTTGTCTATCATCTCTTCCGCGTTGCTTGTAGCTGAATCCATCGCCTGCATTCTGGCTCCGTTTTCTGCTGCCACGGCTTCTATCATGCATCCGTAGATCAGGCTCGTTATATACTTCGGTATCAGAAGATCCAACGCATCATCCTCTTCGGGCTCGAAGTTCATAAGTGTGTTGTCTTCGATCTCATCGCCTGCCTCATCCAGATCATCCGGTTCACTTCCGGGAATGATGGGGAGCAGTTTAAGAAGAGTGGGTATATGCGATACCGTATTCTTGAAGCCTGTGTAAGCAATATAGATGTCGCTTATCCTGCCTTCCTCAAAGTCCTTGAGGATACGGGACGACATGCGCATTGCCTCGGCATAAACGGGTTCTTCGATATAGTCCGAATAGTCGGCAGCGATCTCGTATTTCTTTCCGAGAGCGTCCCTACCCTTTTTACCGATGGCATATATTGCCAGATCTTCGTCAGCAAGTTCACCCTGTGTTATGAGTTTTACCACGTTCGAATTATATCCGCCGGCAAGACCTCTGTTGGAAGTGATGACTATCACTCCCTTCTTTCCGGATTCACCGCTCCTTAAGAATCTGTGTTCAAGATTCTGCGATTTGCGGAGAATGGAATGTACCGTATCATACATCGCATGGAAATAGGTCTTTGACTTTTCGGCGTTCGACTTGGCTCTCTGCAGCTTAACGGTCGAAACCAGCTTCATGGCTTTTGTAATCTGCTGCGTGCTCTGGATACTGCCTTTACGACGCTTTATGTCTCTCATTGAGGCCATGATCAAATCCCTTTCTATCGGCAGATCCGATTATTTGAATTCCTTGGTAAACTCTTCAAGTGCTTTCTTAAGGTCCGCTTCCGTATCGTCGGATATAACCTTATCCTGTGCGATCGCATTGGGAACCTGAGGATACTTCGTATCAAGGAAATCAAAGAATTCCGTTTCGAATCTGGTTATGTCTTCCGTAGGTACTCCAAGCAGATACTTGTTCGTAACGGCGTAAATGATGATAACCTGGTACTGAACCGGCATCGGCTTATACTGAGGCTGCTTGAGTACTTCTTTGATCCTTTCACCCTGTGAAAGCTTTTCTTTCGTATCATCATCAAGTTCCGAACCGAACTGTGCAAATGCAGCAAGTTCACGGTACTGTGCAAGCTCTACTCTGATGGGTGCGGCAATCTTCTTCATGGCTTTGATCTGCGCCGCGCCTCCTACTCTCGAAACCGAAAGACCTGCGTTAACGGCGGGACGGAATCCCGAATTGAACATTTCGGTCTCAAGATAGATCTGACCGTCCGTAATGGAGATTACGTTGGTCGGGATATATGCGGAAACGTCACCTGCCTGCGTCTCGATGATCGGCAATGCGGTAAGTGAACCTCCGCCGTATTCTTCAGACATTCTTGCGGCTCTTTCAAGGAGTCTTGAATGAAGATAGAATACGTCTCCGGGATAAGCCTCACGTCCGGGCGGACGACGAAGGAGCAATGAAAGTGTTCTGTATGCGGCTGCGTGCTTGGTCAGGTCATCATAGATAACAAGTACGTCCTCGCCGTTTTCCATCCACTCTTCTCCGATTGCGCATCCTGCATAAGGAGCGATATACTGAAGGGGAGCAAGCTCCGAAGCTGACGCCGATACGACCGTTGTATAAGCCGTAGCACCGTACTCTTCAAGAGTCTTGACTATCGAAGCCACGGTAGAAGCCTTCTGGCCTATGGCTACATAGATGCACTTAACTCCCTGTCCTTTCTGATTGATTATCGTATCTATGGCGATAGCGGTCTTACCCGTCTGTCTGTCGCCGATTATAAGTTCTCTTTGTCCTCTTCCGATGGGAACCATTGAGTCAATGGCCTTGATACCCGTCTGAAGTGGTGTGTCAACCGACTTTCTCGTGATAACTCCGGAAGCAACTCTTTCTATCTTTCTGTATCTGTCTGTCACGATCGGTCCCTTGCCGTCTATCGGCTGTCCCAATGCGTTGACTACACGGCCCAGCATAGCATCGCCAACCGGAACTTCAACAACACGTCCCGTAGTCTTAACGGTATCGCCTTCGTTGATATTCTTGTGGCTGCCCAAAAGAACCGCACCAACATTGTCCTCTTCAAGGTTAAGGACCATTCCGTAAACCTCTCCGGGGAATTCAAGCAGTTCTCCCTGCATTGCGTTTTCCAGACCATGTACACGTGCAATACCGTCAGCAACTTGAATAACGGTACCCACGTCTCTTACTTCAAGCTCTGAAGCGTATCGTTTAATCTGCTCTTTTATGACCGAGCTGATCTCTTCGGGTTTCAAATTCATGAGTCTTACGCACCTTTCTTAGAGTGATTTTAATTGAACGTTCATTAATTCACGTTGCAGTTTGATAAGCTTCGTCTGAACCGAACTGTCTACCACGCGGTCTCCGATCCTTATCACGATTCCTCCGATAAGATCGGGATCTACCGAGTATTCGATCTCCATCGATTTATAGGAAGTTGTATCAAGAAGTTTTTTCTCGATCTCTTTCTTAAGGGTTTCGGAAAGCTCTGAAGCGCTCTTTACGCTTGCTACTCCGATGCCTTTAAGTGCCTTGATCCCGTTAATGTAATACTCAAGGATGCCGTCTATCTCATCATAACGGCCCTTTGTGACTATCAGGGATAAAAAGCCCATGAGCTCGTCACTTATCCTTCCCTTGAAAACATTCTCCAGAACCTCGAGTTTCTGTTCCTTGAGGATCTGCGGATGTTCCATGAGTCTTGAAAAATCGGGATTATCCTGAAGGGCTTTCCTGATCACTTCGATCTCTTCAAGAAAAACGTCTTCTTTTCCTTCTTCAACGGCCAGTTCAAACAACGCTTCGCCATATGTATTCGAAACTAGCTTAGCCATGTGCTCTCACCTATTTCCTTTAATGTGTCGTTCACCATAGCTTCCTGAACCGTTGTATCGATAGAAGCTTTTACTACCTTTCCTGCTATCATAGATGCCAAGACTACCATCTGTTTCTTGACTTCGTCGGCTGCCTTCTGTTTTTCAAGCTCGGCTTCCGTTCTTGCTCTTTCCATGATACGCTCGGCTTCGGCCTTGGCATCTTCCACTATGCGGTGCTCATTATCAAGCGCTCTTTTTCTGGCATCCGCCATGATGGCCTCGGCTTCTTTTTCTATATCTTTAAGCTTTGCTTCATATTCATCCTTTGAGGCGATCGCTTCTTCTTTGGCTTTGGATGCTTCATCCAGCTCGTCCTTGATCTTGTTCTTACGCTTTTCAAGCATGCTGCGCACGGGATTGAAAAGGAAGTAAGATGCGGCAAGGAACAGCACGAATATCGCTATCATCATCAGGATGGCATCCTGAAGCAATTGCAGATCCAAGTCAAATACTCTGCTCCATTCACTCATTTGACAAGCCTCTCCTTTCTAAGATTTTTATTTCTATCATCTTATTTAGCCAGAGGCTGAACAAATAACAGGATGATACCTATGAGCAATCCGTAAAGACCTGTCGTCTCTGCTACGGCCTGTCCTAAAAGCATCGTAGAAGTGATGTCGGATTTAGCACCGGGATTTCTTCCTACTGCAGATGCCGCATGACCGGCTGCGATACCCTGACCAACTCCGGGTCCGATACCTGCGATAAGAGCAAGTCCTGCTCCGATTGCCGAACAACCTTTGATAAAGTTAACATCAAAATTCATTTAATTTTCCTCCTTAAGTGAAAATATATGATCAAAAAATTAAAACCGGTTTATGCTTCATCCGTATTGCAGGCATCCTGGATATAGGTCATCGTCAGCATGCAGAATACGTATGTCTGTATCGCTCCAGAAAACAGGTCGAAATATACATGCAGGGCAGCGGGCCAAACAAGCGAAAGCTTGCCGAGCAGCGTATAGATCAGAGCCATGATTGCAGTTCCGGAAAGGATATTTGCGAAAAGACGCAATGACAAAGAAATGGGGACCGCGAAATCTCCTATGAGATTTATGGGCAGCCAAAAAGGCCACGGGCTCATCAGTCCCTGAACCACACCCTTTACCTTCTGGTACTTGAACTGATTGTAATGTATCAGTGTAAATGAGATCACGGCCAGTGCGAACGTCACACCGTAATCAGCCGTGGGGGGTCTGAGTCCCAGCAATCCCGAAATGTTGCTGAAAAAGATGAAGATAAACAATGTACCGATGTAATTACGGAACTTGGGAGCGAATTTTCCCATAACGCCGCTTATCATTCCGTCAAGGAACTCGACGAGCAGCTCAAGAACATTCTGAAATCCGCTTGGCACTTCGGTTGCTTTTTTCATGCGGGCATTCGCTGCAATGAAGAAACCAATGAGGATCATCATCACTATCAGCAGGCAGACATGCGTGGTCGTGATCCTTAAGGTCTGACCGAACAGTTCGTAAGAAAAGACTTCGTGTATGAAAAAGTCAACTTCTTTGTTTCCTGCCGACAATAAAATTCCCTGTCCCATCTAATCACCTCCTTCTATTCCTGCTCTTTGGCAGGTTCTTTTATTTCTTCATCATCATACAGATACTCGATCACCGGAGGGAGTATCTCCTCACCGTAGACGAGCCTGCTGATCTTTTTTGTGAGCGGTTGCATATATGCCGATATTTTGATACCGATAAGGCCTGCAAAAGCAGCCAGCACATAGCTCCCGAAAAATATACCGACGGCACCGAGCACGATGCACATCGCCAGATATCTCAGAACATACTGCAGTCTGATCTGTTTGGGGGCTTCCGATTCTCCCTGCTCAAGAGAGCGGTCAAGAGCCCACCACATATGATATGAAGCAGCCATTGCACTGATCACACCGATCCAGAGGCAAGCGCTGTATCGTAATTTATCCGGAAAGAAGAACACGGCCGCCTGTGCGAGCAGTCCGAAGATGAGTTCCCCTGTCCATAATTCAAATACTGTCCTGTTTATCCTGTCCTTCATCTTCATCCGTCCGGGACTCATCATCATAGAACGAAGCACCGTGACGATAAGCGCTGTAGGGGTCGTCTTTTTTGAGATAACGTTTTGAAAGCCTGTATACATTGTATCCGCCCGACACAGCCCCGATAAAAAAGAGGATGATCATAATGAAGTTCGTACCGAGCTTCCGATCGAGCCAGATCCCCAAAAACGAACACATAAAAATAGGCACCAGCATATTTATCCCAAATTGCGTCACCAGAGCGATCGTCCGATAAACGTTTTTATTGAATCTCACGCCGGGCCCCCTTTTACATAAAGATACATAGAACATTGTATCAATAATTCCCGTCAATGTCTAGAAAATAAATGGTTTATGGCTTGAATTGCCATACTATTAGATTTATGATAAATAAAAAGTCTGTTGGTCTTACGGAGGTTTATATGGTCAATCCCATCCTTTATCGCAAACGTATCATTCCCGAGGAAAAAATACTGTTAAAGGACGATGTCATCATCGAGTGCAACGACGAAATGATCATCACCAAATGGAACACCTTAAAGCCCCGCGACGACTTTCACCACGGATACAGCATCTATTATCTCAAGGAAGGGTATAAGGTATCCAAGTTCTGCAAGATAGACGGTTCCCTGAAATACTGGTACTGCGACATAGTGGATTACGAGCCCGATCCTTCATCGAACGAGCTTACCGTAACGGATCTTCTGGTGGATGTGATAATCTACCCCGACGGAGGCATCAAGGTAATAGACATCGATGAACTGGTCGAAGCCCTGGACAAAGAGCTTATCAGTCTCGATACATTAAAACGCAGCCTGCTCAAACTGAACAAGCTGCTCGCGATTCTTTATTCCGGACAGTTCGACAAACTGAAGAAACCCATTCCCGTCGACTGGGAATGACATCCGGATCTTTACTCACCCGTATCAATAGAATATATGTCCGCCTATCTGTATGCCCGTAAGGCCTTCTATCGGCGTCCTGAAGAACAGGCAGTTGCCCACCGTCGTTGTTCCGCTCATAGCGGCATCGGCTGCGGAATAGCATGCCGCAGTGGCATCGTTCCTTGCAAGAGCGAGCGCCAGTCTTCCGCTGGCCACGGGCGAAAACTGTTTATTCTGATATATCACTCCGGTGACCGTATCCGGGAACACCGAACTCAAAACCCTGTTGATAACGACCGCGCCTACCGCAACCTGTCCTTCATAAGGCTGGTTTCCGGCTTCGCAGTATATGAGGTTCGCCAGCAGATATCTGTCGTCCTCGGCAAACGAAACCTGTGAGATATCTCTCCAGGCCGAGCGGTTGGCCAGTTCGGACAGTCTGCGTTCTTCTTCCAGTTCTTTCTGGAGAGCCGTGATATTGGCCTGCTGTTCGGCAAGCATCGCTTCGTTTTCCTCCATCTCTCTTTCCGTTTCGGCTATCTCGTTTTCGTAATTCGTAAGGGAATTTGATGTCCTGTTCACGAGCTGCATGACTCTGTTCTGTTCTTCGACCGTCAGTTCATGAAGTTCGTCAAGATCAGCTTTTTCTTCTTCCAGAAGAGCTTTAGCCTCTTCGACCACTTCCCTTGTGTGTTTGAACTCCTCGAGTTTTTTCCTGTCATAAGCGGCCAGCGACTCAAAGTAGCTGCTCCTGTTAAGGAAGTCGGAGAAATTGGCGGATCCGAAAAGAGTCTCCATCAGATCATAGCTTTGATCCTCATACATATATTTGATGCGGATCTTCATCGCCTCGTACTGGTCGTTCTCTATCTGAATGGCTTCTTCAAGATCGAGCTCCATCTGGGCTATCTCGGCATTCTTATCCGTGATCGCATCATCCAGTTCTTCAAGGTTATTACTTACATCCGTAAGTTCACCGTTAAGATCGTTAAGCGCACCCTTAAGGGATGTGGCCGTATCGCTCAGCGTATTTATCTCTTCTTTGTTCGCCTTTATCCTTGCCTGTGTCTCGTCCTTTTCTTCCTTGGCCGCTTTGATCCTCGCCTCAAGTTCATCGATCTTTGATTCCGCATGCACTCCCGCCACAGGATAGGAGCGCACCAAAATAACGGCCGCCATCATCAATGCGGCCGTCCTTATTAAACGGATCCTGTACTTGTCGGAGAAGTGACTCACTATTCTTCGATCTTTCCTATTCGTCTCTTATGCTTTTCTTCTTCCGAAAAAGGTGTGTCTAGAAATGTATCAACTATCTCGAGTGCCAGAAGGTTTCCTGTGTTTCCCTGACCGAGAGCCAGCATGTTGGCATCGTTATGAAGCCTGGTCATCTTTGCGAGGAAAGGGTTCGTGCAAAGAGCGCATCTTATTCCCTTAACCTTATTTGCCGTAATGGATATTCCTATTCCGGTGGTGCACACTACGATACCTTTTTCACATTCTCCGGAAGCAACGGCCTTCGCCGCAGCCTTTCCGAAATCCGGATAATCGCAGGAGCTCTTGTCAAAGCATCCGAAATCCTTACATTCATATCCTTTTTCCTCAAGATGCGTTTTAATGAGCATCTTAAGATCATATCCGCCATGGTCCGAACCAAGTGCTATCATACTCTGACCTCCTTATTGCCCGAAGCTTTGATCATCCTGTTCATCGTCGCCCTGAAGACGCCTTTTTCCTCAAAGCTTTCGGCATATATGATATCCGTATCCTCGTCATCGAATTCGCGAAGGATCCGGAAAAGATTCTTTGCTATCTGTTTTTCGTTGTTTCTGGAACCGAGTGTTTTGATCGAAGGAGCAACATAGAGATACTGTGTCTCATCCGTTGCTATCACACCGATATTCTGTCCGTTCTCACGGCCGCGCGTCGCTTTTTCGTTAATGTAAGCTATAACGTTTTCGGTCGGTCCCGTGACCAGTATCATCTCGGCCTTGGGAGCATAGTGGCGGTATTTCATGCCCGGCGCTTTCGGCGCTTCTTCGGAAGATGCATCAAGTATCGTACCGTCAAAAACGATATCCGGTATCATCTCTTTAAGTTCTTCGAACGTGATATATCCCGGGCGCAGTATCATCGCAGGTGAAGATGTAAGATCGATGATCGTAGACTCAAGTCCGATCTCACAGTCGCCTCCGTCTATTATCATGTCGACAAACCCGTACATGTCTTCTATAACATACTGTGCAAGAGTCGGCGAAGGTTTTCCCGATCTGTTCGCGGAAGGTGCTGCCACGAATCCGCCGGCCGCAGTGATAAGATCAAGTGCGACTTCATTCACGGGCATACGTACCGCTACCGTATCGAGGCCTCCGGTGGTCTCTTTCGGAAGCTCGGGACGCTTTTTAAGTATCATTGTAAGCGGACCCGGCCAGTATTTTGCAGCCAGTTCGTAAGCGATCGAAGGTATATCCGTAGCGACCGCATCAATGTCTGTAATATTCGCGATATGCACGATCAGTGGGTTATCCGAGGGTCTGCCTTTCGCTTCATAGATCTTTTTGCTCGATGAGCTGTTGAAAGCATCTCCCCCGAGGCCGTAGACGGTCTCTGTCGGAAAAGCCACAAGTCCGCCGTTCTTAATGATAAGGCCGGCTTCGTATATCGCTCCGGGATTCGGTTGTATTCTGTTGATCTTTACTACTTTTGTGTTCATCAGTTATTCATGTACTCGGCTATAACGGGCCATATCGTATCATCCTCGAATCCGAGTCTCCATTCTGCCACACCGGCCAGATCATTGGCCTGCATAACGCTCAGCTTTGCCCTGATCGAATCCGCATCTTCTATCCAGCACTGATTAAGGGTGTTGCCCTCAGTGTATTCGGCATAATACTGGCATGTCGCATCGTCCCACTGAGGAGTGAGCGAATGGTTCGCAACCCATTGCTTACACGTGACCATATCGACCGCCTGGGAACTCACATCCGTTCCGGAGGTGCTCCAGATACGTGTATAGAAAGGTATTCCGTTGATGACCTTTCTTGCGGGCACTTCCTCAAGTGTCATCTTTATACCGGATTCGACATAATCTATCGAAGCTACCGAACCTGCTTCGCTGCTTCCCGCATAATGTTCGTCATAACCCATTATGACGACATAGTCGGCAACCTCGCCCTGGGTCTTTCTGTCGTAGTATCCCGTTCCGCCCATGGGCACGTAATTATCTATCGAGAACACAAGGCCGTTGGTCCTGCATGCTATTGACATTTCCCTGACGAATTCACTGAAATCGTCTCCCGCCGAAGGCGGTATGAGCTCGAAGTCAAGATTTATTCCGTCTATCCCGAGCGAAAGAGCCTCGTCGACAACATTTCCGATGAGCCTTTGTCTGATCGTGGTTGACGAAAGCACCTCTTCGGTATCTACCACGGCTCCCGAAACATTACCCAGCACCGCCCAGACTTCCAGTCCGAGGCTGTGAGCCTTTGATACATAGTCGGCAGTCGCAAAACTCTCGTATGAACCCTCATTGTCCGTGATCGAGAACCAGGTCGGTGCGATAACGTTTAAGGACTGCGTATTTGCCACAAAAGACGAAAGCGTATCGTTTCCCGCTACTCCCGCCACGGAATGCCAGGCCATATTTATCTTATGATCCCTGCAAAGATCCGTATACTCGGGCTCTTTGTAATCCGTTACCGGAATGGGCATCTCGGGCATGATATCGGTCAGTCTCTTGTTTTCGATGAAGCCTATGATCGCATCATTCGTCTTGACCTTTGACCATTCCTCCATCTGTTCGAGAACTATGAGTTTATCTCCGGCGGAAACTTCCTTTAATATAGGAGACTTCACTCCACCTCTGTGTCTTACCTGCGTGTCTTTCTTAACGGTCGCTACCGTTCTGTCATTCCATTCGTTATATATCTGTATCCTTCCGGGATCGGTAAACGCTTCATAACTTATATTGGTGAACCTTTTTACGTAGTCGATCGCAACAAGTAACGTTTCACCGTTCTTTTTGACCGGTACATAGGAAAGATCCTCGCTTCCCGAAAGCGAATTGACCGTCTTCGAATCCAAAGCCACGGTATACATATCGAGAGGAAGCGTATATATGAGCAGCCCCTCAACCTGATCAAAATAAAACCTGCTGTTAAAAAGCTCAAGAACGGTATCAAGATCGAGATAATATGTTCCGTCTATAAGAACAGCCCTCTGCGTCATGAACTCATCCTGAAGGATTATCGCCACATCCGAGTCGGACTTGTTTTCAAAATACTCCGTCATGTCGTATACCTCTTTTGAATAGGTATACCTGTCAATGATCTGCTTCCCGAAACTCGCGCCCAGAATAACGATAATAAGGACGATCGCGATGATCACCGGCAGAATCTTTTTCTTCATTGCCTAACCTCCAATCGTCCTATATTATAACAAACTATAATGTAACCGTCATTATGAAATTTGCCGCATGATAATGCCGTCGGGCATTAGTTATCGCATAGTTTCAGTCAGTTTAAAAAGCCTTCCTGTCATCAGACACATTTAACATTGGCATACCTCACGGCACAGACGCAAAAGTTTCCGTGGCAGTTACGTTCATCCCTTCATATGCCGATATACTTTATAGGAAGATGCTTCGATATCAGGTCCTTTTATTGAAAACGCTAAATTAATTGTTGAATTGTTGTAAATATCATTAAGTGGATTATTTACGGACAAGCACCTAAGCTTGTAAGAATCTCTCGACACAGCCAAAACGGCTGCAGATGTGATAATAAGAGATGTTTTAAATGTTACTTAAGAAAATAAATAACCTCTAAGCCTCCTTTCCGATACAGATTGGAAGCATCTTCGAAAGGGAGTATAGCAATTATTACCAAAAATGTCAACAGGAATTTGTATATTTTTTGGTAATAATCACCAAGGGGAAATATAAATTTTTTCTTAAAGAACCACTGGTTTTGTTGACGAATCGGCAGTTTGAAGTATAATAATCAAAAAGGAACGGATTTCATTCAATGCCGATCGGGATTCGGAGGTGAGATCAATGCGTATAGAAAAAGTAAATGACAATCAAATACGTTGCACTCTTACTAGTGAAGATCTGGCTACCCGCAAGCTCAAATTAAGTGAACTTGCATACGGTTCGGATAAGGCCAAGAATCTGTTCAGGGATATGATGCAGCAGGCTTCGTTTGAATTCGGTTTTGAAGCGGAGGATATTCCTCTTATGATCGAAGCCATCCCGGTTTCCGCCGAGTGTATCGTCCTCATCATCACCAAGGTGGACGATCCCGAAGAGCTGGATACCAGATTTTCGAAGTTTGCACCTTCGGTTCACGAAGGCGAAAGTTCGCTTTCCGATCTGCTCAATTCACTTTCCGAAGGAGCCGATGATATACTCGATCTGTTCAAGAAGCTTCAGAACAGTCATCAGACTTCGCCCAATCCCGCCACTCCCAGTTCGAACACCACGGAGATGGCAGAGATGTCCGATGAAGATGCTGCCAAGGCTGCCAAGGCTGCTTTCAAGAACGATCTCAAGAAGAAGATCTCGGATGCTTCCGCTTCAATGGCGACAGTCAGGATCTATTCGTTTGAGACTCTTGACCAGCTTATGAAGCTTTCAAAGATCGTGACCGCTTTCTACGACGGAGCGAACTCTATATATAAGGAAGATGACGGATACCTCCTTTCGATCTCGAAAGGATCGCATACACCTTCCGACTATAACAAGGTGTGCAATATACTTTCCGAATACGGAACATGCGTTAAGACGGTTTCCGGATCCGATGCATATCTTTCGGAACACTACGAGCCTTTGCTCGAAGGCGACGCTCTTCAGTCTCTGGCTAAGCTTTGATGTTCCGGACAACATAAAGATAACATTCATATCCCCGCTTCAGGGCGGGGATATTTTAAGCTGTTTCACCAAACAAAGTACCGTTTGAAAGGAGCTTTGGCTATGAAAGGCAGGATACATTCAATCGAAAGTTTCGGAACGGTCGACGGCCCCGGAACCAGATTTGTCGTATTTTTCCAGGGTTGCCCCATGAGATGTGCCTACTGTCACAATCCCGACACCCAGCCTATGGAAGGCGGAACGGAAATGGATGTCGACGAGATCTTCGAACAGTATCTGCGAAACGAAGCGTTTTATGAGCATAACGGAGGAGTCACCGCTACGGGCGGCGAGCCTCTGATGCAGATAGATTTTCTCATCGAGCTTTTTACGAAGTTCAGACAGCATAATGTTCATACATGTCTTGATTCTTCCGGGATCGCTTTTAACAGGAGCAACAAACCCCTGTTGGAGAAATTCGATAAGCTGATGGAAGTAACGAATCTCGTTATGCTCGATATCAAACATATCGACCCCGAGAAACATAAAGAGCTCGTGCTCCAGCCGAACGACAATATACTTGATTTTTGTTCTTACCTTAATGAAAAGCACGTAGACATGTGGATAAGACACGTGGTGGTTCCGGGTTACACGGATGTAGATGAATATCTATACAAACTCGGCTACTTCATAGGGCAGTTTGAAAATCTCAAAGCCCTTGATGTTCTTCCGTATCATACCATGGGGGAAGTGAAATACGAAAAACTCGGTATCGAATACCGGTTGAAAGGCGTTCCCGCAATGGATAAAGATAAAGCAATAGAAAAGAAACAGGTTATACTCGACGGAATAAGAAAACGCCGGGAAGAGAAAGGAGTTATATGAGTCAGGTTACAAAAGATATGAATATGGGTGATATCCTCGCTCTTGACAGAGAAATGGGTGATATCCTTGTTGAAGCAGGAATGCACTGTGTAGGTTGTCCCGCACATGCTTTCGAATCACTCGAGGAAGCTTCAATGGTACACGGTATCGATTGCGATGCTCTCGTAAGCAAGCTCAACGATTTCCTCGAGAAAAGATGATCTCCGGATTTTACCGGAACAATAAAGATCTACAGATCAAAACACCCCGCAGTTCCCTGCGGGGTGTAGTTTTTTATTCTTCCGTTACTGTCTTTTTCTTTATCACAAAGAGTGTCAGAACAACGATCACCATTCCGACGGGAATCGATATCCACGCCGCGCCTGCCAGGTCAAAGACACCGGCAAGGATGTAGCTTACAAACGATATGACCGCAACGGTCAGTGCGTAAGGAAGCTGAGTCTCAACGTGATTGATGTGGTTACAATGCGCACCAGCCGAAGACATGATAGTCGTATCCGAAATGGGTGAGCAGTGATCTCCGCAAACAGCGCCCGCAAGACATGCAGAAATGCCTATGAAGAAGAGGCTGCTTGTTTCGGGGAAGATGGATGAAACGATCGGGATAAGGATTCCGAAAGTACCCCATGATGTTCCGGTTGCAAACGATACAAGACATGCTACTACGAAAACTATAGCCGGGAGCATCCACTGAAGTCCCTGTGCATTAGCCATCGCTCCTTCCACAAAAGTAGATGCCTCAAGAGAGTTCGTCATTGCCTTAAGAGAAGTGGCAAGCGTAAGGATCGTGATCGCGGGAACCATCGCTATGAATCCCTTGGGAACACACTCCATAGCCTCCTGGAAAGTTACGACCTTACGGATGATCAGATAAAGGATGATGACTACCAGCGCGAGCAGGCTTCCCCAGGGAAGTCCGACATATGCATCGGTGTTTGAAAATGCATCCGCAAAGCTTCCGTTATATTCGATAGCTTCATAACCGTTCTTTAAAAGTCCCCATACACTGAATCCTATGAGAAGGATAATGGGGAAGATAAGATCGATGAGCTTTCCTTTTGAAGGCTGTTCCGGTCCGTCGACTCTTAAGGTTCTTTCTTCTTCATCGGAAAGTGTCAGAGAAGAAAGGTCTCCTTCTTTCTCCGCCTTGATCTCAAACTGCTTCATCTTACCGTAATCAAACTGCATGATGCTGATGGTAATGATGAATACAAGTGTTAATATCGAATAGAAATTATAAGGTATAGCCTTGATGAAAAGCTGTATTCCCGAATATGTCTCACTTTCAACGCATCCCGATACCGCTGCCGCCCAGCTTGATATCGGAGCTATCATACATACCGGTGCGGCTGTCGCATCGATAAGGTAAGCGAGCTTGACACGGCTTATCTTCTTTGAATCCGTTACAGGTGACATTACCGAACCTACAGTAAGACAGTTGAAATAATCGTCGATGAAGATGAGCACGCCGAGAAGGAACGTTGCAAGGCAGGCTCCCGTCTTGGTCTTGATGTGGCTCTCAGCCCATTTTCCGAATGCACGTGATGCTCCGGATTTATTTACAAGCGCAACTACTATTCCAAGAATTACAAGGAAAAGCAGGATTCCCGCATTTCCTGCGATTGCATCGCTCAATCCGGCTATTGCCACGTTATCGACCGTTCCGTAGAACGAACATCCCGATGACATCAGCGCTCCGAGAACTATCCCGATAAAGAGTGATGAATACGCTTCCTTGGTGATCAACGCAAGGACGATAGCTACCAGCGGAGGAACAAGTGCCCAGAATGATCCTGTGAACACAACCCCTCCGGCATTTGCTGCCAGTATTGCAACTACTACCAGCGCGAAGATCACGGCTGCGATAATACCCGAGTTCTTTTTCATATTGATTTCTCCCTTTTAAACCGTGCAAAACTGCACTTATTTACAAACTTACTATATTTTACACTTAAGAATGCATGTACGCAAGTCGGGTGATATAATGATCCTATGTATAAAGGGATTATATTTGATCTGGACGGAACCCTGTCCAATACTCTTGATTCAATATCAACCAGCGGTAATCTCGCGTTGGAGCAGATAGGCCTTTCCCCGTATGAGAAAGATGCCTACAGATATTTTGTCGGTGACGGTGCCGACGAACTGGTAAGAAGGATGCTCATCAACAACGGCGATACCGAGTGCACCAGATACGATGAGCTCAGAGCAGCTTACAGGATAACCTTCGCGGAACATGCTGACTATAACGTCACCGCTTATGACGGAGTCAAGGAAACCCTCGCCGCTCTTAAGGAAAAAAGCCTTAAGCTCGCCGTTCTTTCAAACAAGCCTCACAGGCAGACCGTTGAGGTGATACACAAACTGTACGGAGACGACACTTTCGACTGTCTTCAGGGACTGATCCCGGAGATAAAAAGGAAACCTTCTCCGGACGGAGCACTGATGATAGCCGGAAAGCTCGGCATATCGCCTTCGGAGCTTATCTATGTCGGAGATACATGCGTGGACATGAAAACCGGTAAAGGTGCCGGAATGTTCACCGTCGGTGTACTCTGGGGTTTCAGAGACAGAAAAGAACTTGAAGAAAATAACGCAGATATGATAATATCGCATCCCGACGAACTTCTGAAACTGGTATAAACAGATATACAGGTCATGCAGGAAGCTTTCTTGGTTTAATAAAGCAAAAAGGTCCGACACTTAAAGTGCCGGGCCTTTTTTACTAATGATACTTTAAATATCAGATAGAATCATGGAATGTACGAGAGATAACGTCAGCCTGCTGTTCGGGAGTTAACTTGATGAAGTTAACTGCGTATCCTGATACACGGATGGTAAGCTGAGGATAGTTCTCGGGATGAGCCTGTGCATCCAGAAGAGTCTCTCTGTTAAGTACATTTACGTTAAGGTGATATCCGCCCTTTGTTACATATCCGTCGAGCAGATTCACAAGGTTATCAACCTGAGCTGTATTTGCTGCCATAGTAATTTCCTCCTTATTTGAAATCGTCTAATCCTTCATGCAATGTAGGAACGCTACATGCAAGGGGTGTTCTCGAGCAGTCGGTGCATCCCATGGTCTGAACCGTGAGCAGTGATTCTTCCGCTGCATCCTGTCCGACATTTACATGACCGACTCCGTTGGAAAAGCCGCCATCCAACATTTTTACCAGATCGTCAACTTTCTTATCCATATCATCCATGGGTTCCACCTCCTGTAAATTTGTAAGATCGATTATTTGTTAAGATCTATATCGATGTCTCCTGCGAAGATCTTATCTTCCTTACCGAGAGCACCGGGGATGATCGTGAAGGTATTTGAGATACCATCCTGTGCATCCTTGAACGGGATCTTAGCAACTGATGCAAGTGAAGCAACCGCACCGTGAGTATCACGGCCGTGCATCGGGTTGGCACCGGGAGCGAAAGGCTGTCCCTTACGACGTCCGTCAGGTGTGTTACCTGTTGCCTTACCGTATGTAACGTTTGAAGTAATGGTAAGGATGGAAGTTGTAGGAATACCGTTTCTGTATGTGTGGTGACGACGAACTGCTGTCATGAATCTTGAAACGATAGCTGTTGCGATAGAGTCAACTCTGTCATCATCGTTACCGTACTTAGGGAATTCACCGGTTGTCTCAAAGTCTGTGATTATACCGTCTTCATCACGGATAACCTTAACCTTGCCGTACTTCATTGCTGAGAATGAGTCAGCTACAATTGAAAGACCTGCGATACCTGTTGCGAAATATCTCTTAACGTCTCTGTCATGAAGAGCCATCTCTGCTCTCTCATAGCAGTACTTATCATGCATGTAGTGGATGATGTTGAGTGTGTTAACGTAAACGTCAGCCTGCCACTCCATCATGTCTTCGAACTTAGCCATTACATCATCGTAGTCAAGGTATTCACCTTCAACGGGACGATACTTGGGACCAACCTGCTTCTTTGTAACTTCATCAACACCACCGTTGATAGCGTAAAGAAGACACTTGGCGAGGTTAGCTCTTGCTCCGAAGAACTGCATTTCCTTACCGATAACCATTGATGATACGCAGCAGGCGATACCATAGTCATCACCGTGCTCAGGTCTCATCATATCGTCGTTCTCGTACTGGATCGAAGAAGTCTGGATAGACATCTTAGCACAGTATCTCTTGAAGTTCTCGGGAAGTCTTACAGACCACAGAACCGTAAGGTTTGGTTCGGGAGCTGCACCTAAGTTTGTAAGAGTGTGAAGATATCTGAATGACATCTTTGTAACCATATGACGTCCGTCTACACCGCAACCTGCAAGTGACTCGGTAACCCAAACGGGATCGCCGGCAAAGATCTGGTTGTACTCGGGTGTACGAGCGAACTTGACGCAACGAAGCTTCATGATGAAGTGATCTACGAATTCCTGGATCTGCTCCTCTGTGAATGTTCCGTTTGCAAGGTCTCTTTCAGCATAGCAATCAAGGAATGTTGATGTACGTCCAAGTGACATTGCTGCACCGTTCTGCTCCTTAACTGCGCAAAGGTAACCGAAGTATGTAGCCTGGATAGCTTCCTGAACGTTAGATGCGGGCTTAGAGATATCGCATCCGTAAGAAGCTGCCATTTCCTTCATCATCTTAAGAGCGACTATCTGCTCAGAGAGTTCTTCACGAAGACGGATAACATCATCTGTCATAACACGTCCTGTAGAATCCTTCTGCTTCTGCTTGTCCTCGATGAGGAAGTCGATACCGTAAAGAGCAACTCTTCTGTAGTCACCGATGATACGTCCACGTCCGTATGCATCCGGAAGACCTGTGATGATGTGAGAAGTACGACATGCTCTCATCTCCTGGTTGTAAGCATCGAAACAACCAGCGTTATGTGTCTTTCTGTGAACTGAGAAGAACTCAGATATCTCAGGATCTACTTCATATCCGTTATCAGAGCAGGCCTTTTCTGCCATTCTGATCCCGCCGTAAGGCTGAAGTGAACGCTTGAAAGGAGCATCTGTCTGGAATCCTACGATCTTTTCCTTTGATTTATCAAGGTATCCGGGACCGTGAGAAGTGATTGTTGAAATAACCTTGGTATCCATGTCGAGAACGCCGCCGGCTTCTCTTTCCTTCTTCTGAAGGTCTAATACCATGTTCCAAAGATC
>JAIKZO010000085.1 GCA_024682115.1 Lachnospiraceae bacterium | reverse complement strand
GTAGTAGTCTAACATGGAGATTAGCCCAAAATCGGCTAATCTCTTGTTGTTTATAGCCTTGTTAACCCAGCCGTTGTGTGCAAGTCTCGCGTATCTGTCTCCGCAGTATGCGATCTTGAACGCTGCCCAGCGGGGCACATCGAGCTTCATGAGGTTCTTTGCTCTGTTCTTTGGCGTTTTCCAGTGTTTCCAAATGCACATACGCAAGCGAAATCTGATGATACCATCAAGCCGCTCACATAGCCCCTTCATGCTCCCGATTTTGAAATAGTTAATCCATCCTCGGATGAGCTGGTTGAGTTTCTGCACCTTATAGGCATTGCTCACTCCCCAGCTTCTGCATGTGAGTTTCTTCATCTGCGCCTTGAACTTAGCTACCGCCTTGTGGTGAGGTCTGGCTTTATAACCTTTGGCGAATGAGTCAAAGTAAAATCCAAACCCGAGATATTTAATACCTTTAGGCTTATCAACCTTGCTCTTTTCGGCGTTTACTTTCAATCCGAGTTTGTCCTCAATAAATCGGGTGACGCTCTTCATTACTCGCTCTGCCGCCTGCCTGCTTCCGACCATTATTATCAGGTCGTCTGCATATCGGACGAAGTCCAGCCCTCTTGCTTCTAGCTCTTTGTCTAGTTCGTTGAGCATGATATTCGCTAACAGCGGTGAGATATTTCCTCCCTGCGGCGTGCCGACTATAGTATCTTCATACTCATCGTCTATCATCACGCCGCTGACAAGAAATTTCCTTACCACTGATATGACATCCCCATCCTTTATTGTCCGTCCAAGGATAGTCATAAGCTTGTCATGGTCTACGGTATCAAAGAACTTCGCAAGGTCTATATCCACTATCCAGTCATGTCCGTCATTCATCATTTCTAATGCTTTAAGGACTGCCTGTTGTGCGCACCGATTCGGTCTGAACCCATAGCTGTGGTCGTGAAACTGCTCCTCAAATATCGGATTGAGTACCTGCGCTACCGCCTGTTGTACGAAGCGGTCTACTACTGTTGGTACTCCAAGGTTTCTTAGGCCGCCGTCTGGTTTGGGTATCTCCACCCTGCGGACAGGTTGCGGCTTATATTTTCTCGTCCGCAACTGTTCCTTGATGCTTTCGCCGTTTTCCGAAAGGTATGCGCCAAGTTCTTCAACGCTCATACCGTCTACACCTGCCGCGCCTTTGTTTCTAACGACTTGCAGATATGCCACATTGAGGTTATCTTTGCTTAATATCTGCTCCATGAGACTACTTGTGTCCATGCGTTGTTTCCTTTCTGCCCCTTTTGCCTTTGCCGCCTTTGAAGTCATCGACAGGCGTGTGCTCCGACTACGAAGTGGAACGTACTTCAACTGATTGATTGTTCAGCCCTTCGCTCCATCCCCATTACAGGAACTTCTTCACTACTATGGCTTCTGCTGACTTCTCACAGTTCGTTGTTACTACGGCTAATGAGACCGCCTGTGAGATCTCCACGCATAAGGTACACGCTCTTTCCCTCCATGTACCTGCCGCATTTACTCATACTTCCAGCAACTTTTGGACTTCATCGTTTATTGCCGACTTATCCGTATTTCTGAGCCTTGTATGCGGTTCCTGTCCGTCAGGTCAGAGGTTTGCGTACAGCTTCCTTCAGATTCCACCTCGCGGGGGACACCCTTGCTGTTCGGCTATGCGCTTCGTCGTTGCCTACGTGCGCTCGGGACTTTCACCCGTTAGAGCGCGCCCATGGCGCGCGTACAATAGAAAGCCCCCGAATCGCTTCGGGGGCTTTCATTGTGTAAAAGGGGAATTTTCGGAATTGCTAATAAATATTATCAATTCACAATCGGTAATGTAATTATATTGCTATCGTTTTTAAAAATCTACAATTTAATACGCAAATCCTGCAACTATTTTGCGTTTTTGGTACCTTGTGACCGATTTTTGATTTTTGAAAGAGCGGCGGTCGGCCATCAGTACTGAAGGAATTCGTCGGTGTCGGCTTTTATCTTCTGGCTGTACTTCTTTATGCTGTCGGAAGGCTCATAAGACTCATCCTCGTAAAGAAGTTCGTGAAGGTGCCTTACATTTTTGGTAAGGTCGGTCGGAACGACGCATGAACCCTTCTGGCCTATCGTTCCCCCGTTCCTCATACCCTCAAACGGGAAGCCGTCAGATACCGTCACTTCATAATCGGAAGCGACACTTATCATCTTAAGGAAATCATCCACGTTTAATGATGTCGATACATTTGGCATTATCGCACTAACTGCCGAGGAAAGTGACGAGAACGGTACTGTCTTTGCCTTAAGGAGCATCGCGGTCAGGACATCCCTTTGTCTTTCCGCGCGCCTGAAATCGCTGCCTGCCGTGTATCTGATACGGCAGTATGCGGTCGCCTGGAGTCCGTTCAGGGTCTGCTTTCCTGCAGCCTGAACCGGAGTATACGGAATATCAAGCTCCTGGGACATCATCATCGCGTAATCGTTAAGATAAACGATCTCTTCTTCGGTAAGCTCTATATCAACTCCGCCGAGACTGTCCACAGCATCGATAAGACCGGAGAATCCCACGGTGATGTAATCGTTTATGGCAAGGTCCGTGTTCATGTTTATCATGCTGAGCGCCTGCTCTGGTCCGCCGATGGCATACGCGCTGTTACATTTATTATATGAGTCGTTTCCGAGGTTTAAGTATGTATCCCTGAATACAGAGATGAGCTTTACTTCATGTGTCTGCATGTCGATCGAGCAGATCATGATCGAATCGGATCTCGTTCCTTTTCCGAGCTCTCCTTCTCTAGAGTCCACACCGAAAAATGCGATGTTGAACCTTCCGCTGTACTTATCGTAAAGTTCCTTTGATACTGCTTCCTTATCAACGGTAGGCTCCGATACGGCCTCCTGTTCGACATCCGCCTCCGTACCGGAATTGGTTGACATAACTTCACCTGTCTCCGCCCCGGAAGAATCTCCGTTAGCCGCAGAAGCGGAACTCTGTTCATTTACCGCGATATTATTGGTATCAAGGTTGACCTTCTGCATCTTCGTTGCTCTGGTCACCCAGAAAAGGACGAAGATTGCGGCGATAAGGACCAGCCCCTCAACCGTATAAAGAACGGCATGCCTTTTCCATCCCGTTCTTTTTTTACCTTCTTTTATTTCGTTTTCATTCATTGATTCATTCATAACTCTAAAGAACTTATATCCTGTATGTTCGATACCGGAATGATCTTTATGTCCTTTATATCCTTCAGATCATCCATACATACCTTAGGTACGATAACGGTATCAAATCCAAGCTTCCTGACCTCGTTTATCCTGACGGCGATCATGCTCACCGTCCTTATTTCTCCGCTAAGGCCGATTTCACCGACAGCAACTATCTTATCATCAATTGCTTTATTTTTAAAGGACGAAATTACGGCAAGCGCAATTCCGAGGTCTATAGCGGGTTCTCCGATCTTTATGCCGCCTGCGATATTTACATATGCGTCGCACCCTCCAAGCTGCATTCCGAGCCTTTTTTCAAGGACTGCCATCAGAAGGTTCACGCGGTTAATATCGGTTCCGGTACACTGTCTTCTCGGGATACCGAAATTCGACTGACAGACCAGAGCCTGAATCTCTATAAGGATAGGTCTTGTTCCTTCAAGCGAGCAGGAAACTATGCTTCCGGGCGCACCCTTGGGCTTACCCGTGAGCATGAACTCGGAAGGATTGGCCACTTCCGAAAGACCTGTTTCTTCCATTTTAAAAACGCCGATCTCGTTCGTTGATCCGAACCTGTTCTTTACGGATCTTAATATCCTGTAGGAAGCATGGTTTTCCCCTTCGAAATAAAGGACCGTATCCACCATGTGTTCGAGCACCCTGGGTCCTGCCACCGTGCCTTCCTTGGTAACGTGGCCCACGATGAAGATACTGATGTTCATTCCCTTTGCGGTCTGCATGAACACGTTCGTTGCCTCCCTTACCTGGGAAACAGAACCCGGAGCGGACGATATCTCCTCATCATACATGGTCTGGATCGAATCGATGACCACAACCTCGGGCTTTATCTTCTTTATAGTCTCTTCAATCACGGAAAGGGTGTTTTCGCAAAGAAGGAGCATGTTGTCGTTAAAATCACCTATCCTTGCGGCCCTTAACTTTATCTGCTTGACCGATTCCTCACCCGAGATATAAAGGACCTTTATCCCGTCGGATGAAAGATTCCTGCACACCTGCAAAAGCAGCGTGGATTTACCTATTCCGGGATCACCACCCACTAAAGTTAAGGAGCCGGCTACCAAGCCGCCTCCCAAAACTCTGTCAAGTTCTTTTATATGGGTTGTCTTTCTGTCTTCTTTTTCGACACTTACCGAATTGAGCGTCACCGTCTCAACGTCGCGGGCACTCCTTGCGGATGAGCCTTTACCCGAGCGTGCTACGACCTCTTCGGTAAAAGTATTCCACTGCCTGCATCCGGGACACTGCCCCATCCATTTGGATGATTCGTATCCGCAGTTATTGCAGAAGAACACCGTTTTGTTTTTTCCAGCCATATTACTTAACTATTTTGATCTCTACTTTCTTGGATTCATCAAGTTCAACGCTGATGCTGAGCTTGCCGGAAAGATTCGTCTTAACCTTACCCGTATCAACTCCGTCTATGAACACAGAATACTCGGTATCCTCTGCCATTCCGACCGTGATCTGAACATCTTCGGTCCCGCAAACGTAAAATGAGATCCCGTTGTCTTCTTCCTTAAGATCGAACACCGATGTTCCGGGATCCGATTCGTAAAGGAACATATCATTCTTCTCCAGCTTAGTCAGTTCCTTGAATGTCTTTACCTTGTAAAGATCATTTCCCGACTTGAAGTTTTCAACCTTTTTCTTCTCAGCCAGATTGTGATTTCCGAAACTCAAACCCCCGTCAGATTCTTTTCGCAGTAATTCTTCAACACATGCCATTTAAGATGCCCTCCGTCAATCTTTGTGTTCAAATACTACCCCATCATTTTTATATGTTATAAGGATATTGTCCCCACTTTTAATATTACCAATTAATATTTCTTCTGCCAAGACATCCTCTACAACATTTTGGATCGCCCTCTTTAAAGGACGGGCGCCCATTTTATAATCCGCATATTTCTCGACCAGATGCTTCTTTAATGCAGGCGAGAACTTAACGTTTATGTTCATCTGCTTTTTACATCTCGCAGCCAGGTTCTTGGCAAGGAGCGTAACGATCGAAGCCATCTCCTTTTCATCGAGTACCCTGAACACGATCATGTCGTCGATCCTGTTTATGAACTCGGGCTTGAAGATCTTCTTGACTTCTTCGAGCACGCCGGATTTCATCTTCTCGTAATTCGTCTCCTTGGAATTATCCTGGGCAAATCCAAGGTTTTTGGGAGATATGATCCTCTCGGCTCCTGCATTCGAAGTCATGATGAGTATAGTATTTTTAAAGGAAACCTTTCTTCCTTTTGAATCAGTTATATGACCGTCATCAAGGACCTGCAAAAGAACGTTGAACACATCTGGATGTGCCTTTTCGATCTCGTCAAAAAGAACGACCGAATAAGGGTTCTTCCTGATCCTTTCGCTGAGCTGTCCGCCGTCGTCAAATCCGACGTATCCGGGAGGCGCTCCGATCATCTTTGATACACTGTGGCTTTCCATATATTCCGACATATCCACTCTTATGAGTGCATTTTCGGATCCGAATACCGCTTCCGCAAGTGCCTTTGAAAGCTCCGTCTTACCAACACCCGTAGGTCCCAGGAAAAGGAACGAACCGATAGGTCTGTGAGGATCGGCAAGTCCTACCCTGCCTCGTCTTATCGCCTTGGAAACGGCGGTAACCGCTTCGTTCTGGCCTATTACCCTCTTATGAAGTACGGACTCAAGCTTCATGAGTCTTTCGGATTCTTTTTCGCTTAATTTCTTAAGCGGAACCTTTGTCCACATCGAAACAACCGCAGCTATATCGTTTTCGGTAACAGTTACCGTATTGTTATGCGCTTTTGAAACATCACGGTCGACGATCTTTGCGATCTTCTTAAGGAGCTTTTCGGAGCTCTTCTTAAGCTTGCTCGCAAGGGCAAGGTCTCCGGCCTTCAGGGCATCTTCGAGCTGACGGGTGATCTCGTTGTATTCTTTTTCGGCATCCGTCTGTCCCTTCGTGTTGACCGTAGACTTAAGCCTTACAGCCGCGGAAGCTTCATCCATAAGGTCTATCGCCTTGTCGGGAAGATTCCTGTCGTTTATGTATCTTTCGGAAAGATCAACGCAGGCCTTCAGGGCCTCGTCGCTTATGACTACCCTGTGATGCTCTTCGTATTTATGCTTTATACCCTTAAGGATATCGTAGGTTTCCTCTTTTGTGGGTTCCTCAACGTGAACCTGCTGGAACCTTCGCTCGAGGGCCGCATCTTTCTCGACATATTTGTGATACTCGGATATGGTGGTCGCTCCGATGAGCTGAAGCTCTCCTCTTGCAAGCGAAGGCTTGAGGATATTCGATGCGTCGATCGCACCTTCCGCTCCGCCGGCTCCGATTATCGTGTGCATTTCATCGACAAAAAGGATGATATTTCCGTTATCTATGACTTCCTTAATGACCTTCTTGATCCTCTCCTCGAATTCTCCGCGGTACTTCGATCCTGCGACCATACCGGAAAGATCGAGGGTAAGGACTCTCTTATTCTGTACTGTATAAGGCACATCGCCGCTGACGATCCTTAAGGCCAGGCCTTCTACCACCGCAGTCTTGCCGACACCGGGTTCACCGATGAGGCAGGGATTGTTCTTTGTCCTTCTGCTCAGGATCTCGATGACTCTGTTTATCTCATCGTTCCTTCCGATGACGGGATCGAGCGAGCCCTCAGCCGCAAGCGCGGTGAGATCCCTTGAATACTGTTCAAGGGTAGCTGTTTTACCTGTATTTGCCTGGGATTTTCTGGAAAGGTCCTGTTTGAATAGTGAAGGATCCTCGCCCATCGCGATAAGAGTATCAAGATAGAGCTTGTGGATCGAAACTCCGAGCGTATTTAAAAGACGAAGAGCGATATTGTCTCCGACAAGTATCATCGCAAGCAGCATATGCTCCGTTCCGACCTTGTCCGAACCGAACCTTGCGGCCTGCTCCATAGCTATATCAAGGAGTTCCTGCGCCTTGGGAGAATATCCTTCTTTTTCCTTAACGGATACTCCCGATTCAGGTGCTATGAGCTCCTGTATCATATCGTATATCCTGTCGGCAGTGACACCGTTGTCATTTAACACTCTTCCGGCTACGCCGAATTGTTCTTCCAACATACCAACGAGGATATGTTCTGTTCCAACATATCCTACGTTCAGTTTAAGTGCGCACGCGGATGCTTTCGCGAGCACGTCCTTTGCGTTTTGTGTAAAGCCGTTTGACTTCATTTTTTAATTATCCTTATCATCCATATTCAGGAATTCGAATTCGAACTCATCATCATCGGCAAGGAAGTTCTGTGACTTTCTGGGCCTTCTGGTCGTGCGTTCGTCGTTTGCGTTCCTGGGTTCGGGACGGTCATTCCTCTGTGTGGGACGTCCCTGATCTGCAGAGCGTTCCGAATTTCTCAATGCTCTTCCGCCGTCCTTAGAAGATGTCCTCTGATCGCCGGCATATTCATTGGGCAGCTTTTTGCTCTCGGGCCTCTTATAATCGATCTCTTCTTCTTCGTACTGCTTTCTGCGCTTTGTCTTGGGCTTGTCGTCGTAATCGTCATACTCGAAATCATCTTCATAGTATTCGGTCTCGCCGGCATTCCTGTATTTGATAAAGAAGATTATCGTACCGAATATACCGAGCAGTGCAACAACTCCGAGAACTATGGTAAGGATCTTGAAAGTCGTAAGCTTGGTCGATGCTTCCTGATATCTGGTGTTCAGAGTATTAACCGCGTCGAGAAGTTCAACTACCTTCTGTCTGTTTCCGTTGGGATAATCGTAAAGGTAATACTGATATACACCGTCGGAATCGGTTTCGTATTTGATCTCGTAATCTCCGCCCTGAGGCTCTTCGGGTTCGGCGGGTTCTTCGGGCGCTGCCTCTATCTCTTCTTCACCGCCCTCTGTCATTTCGCCTTCACCTTCGGCGTTTTCATCAAGAGGAACTATTTCCTGGCTTATCGTTATAAGGTCCGAACGGATATATCCGTCGATGCCCTTGCTTTCACATGTGAACTGATACCATTTGTTTCCCGATGAATCGTCCGCTTCGCCGATGAGTGTGATGCTCGTGCCCGGTTCGATCGATCCGACTTTTTCATAACCTATGCCTGCTCCGGAACGGATGTTTACGGAAGAATTGCCTCCTATCGTCGCCGTAACTTCGGAGATAGGTGTAGCAACGGTAGGCGCGAGTGAAGATGCCGTATTCGGGGTATCATCCGCAGCCTGCGCATCGCCTGTCGATTCATCTTTCTTAACCTTGACAAGATCGCCTCTTACATAACCTGTAGTCGAGCTGTCAACCTGTATCTTATACCATGTGTTTCCGTCATCTCCGGAAACGGTCTCGAGTATCTTGTATTCGTCCCCGCTCGTTCCGGTCGTTACAACCGCAGCCGATGTTGATGCGGAAGATCTGATCCTTATTCCGTCCGATCCCATTTCAACACTGTCGGAAAAAGCCGTGACCGTAAGGATCGTCATCATTATCAAAGATGCGCTGAGCGCCAGTACCGATTTCAATGATCTTCTTTTCATGTTATCTACCTTTCTTTCCCGCTTTCTAATCATCCTATGCTTCGTCTATAGCTTTTCCTATATCGTGACGCATGTATTTATTGTCAAACTCTACCCATTCGGTCGCTTCGTAGGCATTCGCCCTGGCTGCCTTAAGGTCTTTTCCGAGAGCCGTTATCCCGAGCACTCTTCCGCCGTTCGTGACTATGCCTTTTTCATTTTTGAGCGTTCCCGCATGGAAACAGAAATAACCTTCTTTGTTATCGAAATTCTCAAGTCCTTTTATCGGAAGTCCCTTTTCGTACTGAACGGGATATCCGTCGGAAGCAAGGACCACACAGACCGCCGCGTTATCTTCAAACTGAAGATCGATTTTATCAAGCGTTCCGTCTATGCAGGCTTCCATGACGTCAATTATATCATTTTTCATTCTCGGAAGGACAACCTGTGCTTCGGGATCGCCGAACCTGCAGTTGTACTCAAGGACCTTGGGACCGTCTTTGGTTAACATAAGTCCGAAGAAGATGACTCCCTTGAATTCTCTTCCTTCGCTCGCCATCGCATCAACGGTCGCCTGATATATGTTCTTTTTGCAGAAATCATCAACCTCATCCGTATAGAAAGGACTCGGTGAAAAAGTTCCCATTCCTCCGGTATTGAGTCCCGTGTCGTTATCTCCGGCTCTTTTGTGATCCTGAGCCGAAGTCATGATCTTTATCGACTTTCCGTCCGTGAACGAAAGAACCGAAACTTCCCTTCCGGTCATGAACTCTTCTATCACGAGCCTGTCACCCGAATGACCGAAGAGCTTATCTACCATGATAGACTTAACACCGTTCCTTGCTTCGGATATCGTCTTGCAGATGAGAACGCCCTTTCCGAGAGCAAGTCCGTCCGCTTTAAGAACGAGCGGGAAAGTCGCCGTCTCGAGATATTTTAAAGCCGCATCCGCGCTGTCGAAGGTCTCGTAACCTGCGGTGGGGATGTTGTACTTTTTCATGAGTTCCTTTGAAAAAGCCTTTGAACCTTCGAGTATCGCCGCATTCTTTTTGGGACCGAAAGCCCTTATGCCCGCAGCGTTGAGTTCATCGACAAGCCCGCCTACCAGAGGGTCATCCATTCCGACGATGACAAGGTCTATCTCTTTTTCCTTTGCAAAGCGTACCAGCGCGTCAAACTCCATCGCTCCGATAGGTACGCACTCGGCGATCTGTCCTATCCCGGCATTTCCGGGTGCACAGTAGATCTTGTCAACTTTCGGGCTTTTCTTTACCGAAACGGCTATCGCATGTTCGCGACCGCCGGATCCTACTATCAGTACTTTCATCTTGATTCTCCGTCTGCCGGCCTATTTAATAAGACCGTTTGCTATATCATTAATGGCCTTGGGCAGAAGTATCCATTCCGCCTGTTCCATCACACGTCTCTGTAATACTTCGGGTGTGTCACCGTCAAGGACTTCAACTGCCTTCTGGGCTATTATCCTTCCGGTATCGGTCCCCTCATCCACAAAATGTACTGTGGCTCCGGTGACCTTGACTCCTCTTTTTAGTGCTTCCTCATGGACCTTGAGTCCGTAAAAACCCGTTCCGCAAAACGAAGGAATGAGCGAAGGATGTATGTTTATCATCCTGTTGCGGTATCTTGCGATCATCTCTTCGGGTATTATCACCAGGAATCCGGCAAGCACTATAAGGTCCGGTTCCCATTCATCTATCTTTGCAAGAAAAGCTTTGTTAAACTCACTTCTGTCGGAAAAGTCCTTAGGCGAGATGCAACATCCTTCGATACCGGCATCTTCGGCCCTCTTTAATGCGTAGGCGCCGGGATTGTTGCTGAAGACGCCGACGATCTTTGCGTTAGTGATCGTTCCGTCAGCCACCGCATCGATTATCGCCTGGAGGTTGGTCCCTCCGCCCGAAACGCAGACAGCGACTCTCAGCATAAGGTAACTCCCTTTTCGCCCGCTTCGATGACGCCCACCTTATAAGGCTCGTCACCTGCTTCCTTTATCGCATTCATCGTTTTTTCCGCGTCCGCGGGATCTACCGCAAGTACCATTCCGAGACCCATGTTGAACGTGTTGTACATCATCTGATCTTCGATCCTGCCTTTTTCTTTTATGAGCTTAAAGATCGGGGGCTGTTTGAAGCTTCCGGTCTCAATAACGGCTCTTGCTCCGTCGGGCAGCATCCTCGGAACGTTTTCGTAAAAACCTCCGCCCGTGATATGCGAGCAGCCCTTGATCCTGACGCCGGCCTTCTTTATGCTCTTTAACGCATGTACATAGATCCTGGTGGGTTCTATGAGTGCCTCACCGAGCGTCCTGCCGAGTTCGTCATAATATGTATCCAGATTTTCCTTTGTGATGTCAAAAACCTTTCTTACAAGCGAAAAACCGTTACTGTGCACTCCCGAGGAGGCTATTCCTATGAGTACATCACCGGGAACAATGGTCTCTCCGGTGATCATTTCCTTCCTGTCCGCAACGCCTACCGCGAATCCGGCAAGGTCGTATTCATCCTCGGGCATGAGCCCCGGATGCTCTGCGGTCTCTCCGCCGACCAGTGCGCAGTCGGACATCTTGCATCCTTCGGCCACACCTTTTACTATGGCGGCTATCTTTTCGGGGTAATTCTTCCCGCATGCTATATAGTCAAGGAAAAAGAGCGGTTCTCCTCCGGCGCAGACAACATCATTGACGCACATCGCAACCGCATCTATTCCTATGGTATCGTGTTTGTCCATCACGAATGCGAGTTTAACTTTCGTTCCGCATCCGTCGGTTCCGGATAAAAGGACCGGATCATCCATTTCCTTTATCGCCTTAAGTGAAAAGGCTCCGGAAAATCCTCCGAGCGACCCCAGAACTTCGGGTCTCATCGTTTCGGCCACGTATTTTTTCATGAGTTCGACGGATCTGTAACCAGCTTCAATATCAACTCCGGCACTTTTGTAATCCATAGATGATCTCCTTATTTCCCGTATTCACGGTATCCTTTTTCCTGTAAACGCGCATCCTTGGCTTCAACCTGTTCCTTAAGAGTACGCGAATAATCCTTTAATTTATCCAAAAGAGCCTTATCGCTCATCGCAAGCATCTTTACCGCAAGAAGTCCCGCATTGGTCCCTCCGTTTATAGCTACCGTAGCGACCGGTATTCCCGAAGGCATCTGTACTATCGAATAGAGCGAATCCCGGCCTCCGAGTGATGTGGTATGCATCGGTATCCCGATAACGGGCATCGGAAAGATCGCGGCGCACATACCGGGAAGGTGAGCAGCCATGCCCGCTCCGGCGATGATGACTTTTATGCCTTTTTGCTCGGCGGTCTTTGCATATTCAAAGAACACATCAGGTTCCCTGTGTGCCGAAATTATACGCATATCATATGAAATACCGAACTCCTCAAGGATATCGGCGGCCTTGCTCATAACACTCATATCAGAGTCAGAGCCCATTACTATCCCGACCTGTGGCATAAAGATCTCCTTTTAAAAATTCTGACTTGCATACGTATTCATGATACTAAAAAAGGGGCGCATTTGCAACAACATTTAGATTAAAGAAATATAAAATATCTATATCTAGTACATCGGTACCGAACCGGCGGGGGCTTCGTCCGGGATGTTTGCGGATCAGTCAAGCGCCTCGTTCAGAACCTCGGTGCCCGGAAGGACAAATCTTCCGTCCCTTATGATCTCCGTTTCGTTCCCGTCATCGTCGACAACCTTTATCACCGCGATATCATCAAACGGGATCGTGACGTCGGTATGACAGTTGAAATATGCCTTTGAAAGCTCGCTGGAACGGAGAAGCGACTTCTCGTTTTCCTTTGCTACGATCTCCTTGCCGTCGGGATTATATACCCTTACCTCTTCGCAGTGCGAATAGCATGAATCACCGAAAGCAAAATGCGGTCCGGTCTTTTCGGCGATAAGGATCGGAAGAACGTCTTCTATCCCGTACCTGCGTGCCATCCTGTAGGCCGTAGTGTTCGTTCCTATGGCAAATTCGCCCATCGGGAGCGACTCGTGCCTGAAAAGGAAATTGTCCCTTATGTAGGAAAGGTTTTCTTCCAAAGTCGGGAATCCGGAACATGAATACGAAGTGATCATTCCGTCCGAAATGGTTAACATAAAATCCTTATATTCCAATCCGTTCAGAAATACGCGTTTAACGTACAACGTTCCCTCGGTCCCCTTAAGCACGGGTGTTGTAAATACTTCTCCGACAGGTATGTTGACATCCGCGACGCAGTTTTCGAATATCGTCTCTTTCCCGGGATCGTCTAATTTATGTAAACTAATCCTGAGATCCGTCTTATTATCCCCTTTGCCCTTCACGATCACATGCGTGCCCTTATCAAGCGCATCTATGATCTTCTGCTGAGTATCGCGGTAAAGGACATAATCGAGGGTATTGAGCTTTATGACCTCATCAAAGATCCCTTCAAAGTCCTTCCCGATATTGGGCGTCGGAAAAGCGATGATCGTAAAGCTTCTCTCTTCCTCATTTATATATTCGTTCTGGATCATCATAAGTTCGCCGGTCATCTCGACGGTGAGTTTCTGCTGATCCTCCGAATATGCGGGCGCTGCGGGAACGATCCTGTATTCCGGAGCTTTTTCCCCGAAGACTTCCATAACGGCAGGTCCGGCGTATACCGATGCCTCGTATTTATATTTTTTAAACGCCTTCTTCCTTGATTCCAGATTAATCTTCTTAAGCCTCGGATCAAAGAAAAGCGCGGCATCCTCCTTGTGTTCAAAATCATACTGTCTTGAAGGGCAGGCCCCCTGATATCCGTTCCTTACAACGCCTCTTCCGTTAAGAAGGTCGAAAGACGCTCTCGTTATCGTACTCTTAAGACCGATCTTTTCAAAGTTCTCGATCGCAAGCTTTATTACGGGTTCAAACCCCAGCGAATATCTGATATTTACGTTCTTTTTTGTCGAAAGGTCGACGCCCATGAGTTCAAAGCCCTTGCAGTATCCTCCGGTGAAGGTATCCGCCATCAGCTTCAGTTTTTCATAGGGAATGGAATTTAAGTGCTCGAGAGTCCTCTCCTCAACCTCGGTAACGTATTCGCCGTAAAGATAAAGATCCTTTACGTCCTTAAAATCATTGTTCTTAAGTATCGCAGTCGCAAAATCCTCATCGAGCGTGAGCATGTTGCGGACCTTTTTTTCCGTAGCTTCTTCCGTATAATCGCTCACGTAGTAAAAGAATATCTCCTTAAGCGACGTAATATCCGGAGCCCCAGCGCCGTCTTCCATGGCACAAAGGTAAGACGTATATATCTCCAAAAAGAGTTCGACCCTTATGACCATTCCCCAAAGATCGCCTTCATAGGCACAGGGTATCATGGCCCTTAGTTCAGCATCCAGTGCACAAAGATATACCTCATCGTCAGACTGTGCATTGTCGTATGTTATGTCAATCGAATGTTCATAAACGTACGAGTTGTCTGCTTTCAATTCCTCATATGTAAGTTTACATAACTCGCCATCGGCGGCTTTGTCATAGATTTTTTTCAGATATAAAACGAATTCTGCCTCCGAAGAAAAGAAACTCTGTATCCTCTCAGGCAGAATGTGTTCGTCTTTGATCTCTTCTATTCTGTTTATCGCAAGTAAAAATCTTTCTTCCATAATCTCCTATAACATCGCTCCCGCATAAAGTATCACGCTCAGGCACACCAGTGCGGTCACGTTAAAGAACATCCCGAGCACCCTGAAAAGGAAGAACCTGTCCGTTTCAAAAAGTGAGATAACGGCGAGAATGAATCCCGTGATCATGAATATCAACGCAAAAAAGGCACTGTCCGTAAAATCGGCCGCGGGATTCCCCGAAACCTTGAACGATCCGTAGATACATAAAATGAACGTGACCGTTGAAAGGATCCCGAAAAATGTCGACATGATCCCGAAGACCGACTGCTTTTTATTTGTATAAATGATGTTCTTAGCGGGCATTTTTATCCTTTATTCCGTCACTTATTATAGCCGTCAGGCCGGTCACATCCTGTAGCCTGCACCATACTCGGCATAATATGCGTCTATTGCCTTTTTAAGGCTGTCGTCAATGACGATCCTGCCGTCGATCTCATTGTTGTAAAGGCATTCAACGACCTCGTTCATGTCAACGATCGAACGCGCATCGATGCCGTACTTTTCACCTATATCGTCAAGAGCCGACTTGTCGGTGTCGATACCCTTTTCCATCCTGTTGAGCGACACCATGAGTCCCTTTATCGTAACATCGCCCTGGGCTTTTATTATGGGATAGGTCTCTTCGATGGATTTTCCGGAAGTCGTAACATCCTCTATCATGACGATCCTGTCCCCGTCCTTTATCTTTGATCCGAGCAGGATCCCCGTATCGCCGTGGTCCTTGACTTCCTTTCTGTTGCAGGAATACCTGATCTCCTTGTCATAGAGCTTTGAAAAAGCCATGCTGGTAGAAACCGCAAGCGGGATCCCTTTGTACGCGGGTCCGAAAAGGATGTCAAAATCGGTCCCGAACGCATCATGGATGGCTTTTGCGTAATATTCTCCGAGCCTCGTAAGCTGGGCTCCGGTCACATAAGCGCCCGCGTTCATGAAAAAAGGCGACTTTCTTCCGGATTTTAAAGTGAAATCTCCGAACTTCAAAACGTCGGAGTCTATCATAAATCTGACGAATTCCTTCTTGTACTGTTCCATGCTTCAAAGCTCCTTTCGGTTAAAACAGGATATTCTTGAGATTATCGTCCGTGATATCATACGCATCGGCATATGTGAGCTTCAGCATCTCGGATTCGGGATATGCCTTCTCGTAATCATCCACGATCTCGTTGAATTCGGATTCTTTTATCTCTTCACCCTTTGAGGTGTACACGGTCTTCCTGTCCCTGTCGTCGACGGTAAGCTCGACCTCATGATTGACCTCGGTATTATATATGAAATAATAATCGAGCATGTAGTAGCCCATGTTTCCGGTATAGGTCGCGATGATACCTTCCTTCGTATCGATAAGGAGCTCGCCGTACTCTCCGCATTCGCCGAGATCATAAACCCTCTTTGTCTTTCCGTCATACTGATAGATATGCGATGTGCACTCATGCTCGTCGCCGTCGGTACATATCATCAGAGGATAATCCGAATTTATATCAACAAAAGTGAATCTGGGCGAAGCTATATGACCCGGCTGCCTTTCGTAGTCGGAAAGCGCATCAAGGTATGCTTCTTTTTCATCGGACGTAAGGTTTGATACCGCCGCGGTTACGAGTTCGTTTATCTCAGCCGGAGTTATCGCATTTTCCGTTTCGCTGTAAAGCGCAAGATATGCCTGCGTCATCGCATCTTCATAAGAAAGACCCTCGTCGAGCTTGTCTCCCAAAACGGATACGTCTTCCTTCATGGACGAGTTCATGACAAAGCAGTCTTTCGAATCATAAGGGCGGATCAGAATATATGAATCCTGGTCAATGACCTCATCATCCATGATGGTCTTGATCGTTCCCTTATAAAAACCGCCGATCACGAGCGAATTGCTGTCAACATCGAACAACGGAAGGTCATGCAGCTTATCGAACTTCAGCGACAGAACGTATTCATACATATCGTAGAAGTCACGATCTACATAGTAATATTCATAGTCATCCTTATAAAGCTCGGGGATGAACTTTCCTTCGTACTTCGATACAAAGTCGTCGAATTTAACGCCGTCGCAGGCATTTTTCACTAGGTCGCCGGTAAATGCTGCATAAGTCGAGCAAACATCCCTAGCATATGCTTCATCTACCACAAGAGCGTTGATGAAAACGCTGTTTCCTTTTATCTTGTAAAAATCCTTGGCATCATACTTGTCGTTATCGATGCTGCAGGATAATACATCCGATATCTTTCCGTTCTCAAGGCCGATGGTGAGTTTAAGGGTGTTCGTGCTCTCGGTCTTATCGTTCCCGAGCGTCACGTTACATTCATGATCAACGCTGTCGGTCATGAATCCGTACATCTGTCTTTTAATATAGCGGCTGTTCGCGCTGTCGGGCTCTTCATCGGGATAGACAAGTGCGGGCTCTTCGATCACGAAAGAATACGTGAACATATCGCCCTTGAACCTCTGATTCTGGTCGTCATACTTAAGTTCGTATGTTGAGCCTGCCGTATTCTTAAGGAAAAACTTCTGTCCGTAAAGGTCCTTAAGATCGGCAAAACCTATGCCGCCCGCAAAATGCTCTTTGGCAAAAGCCGTAAAGCCTGCGGAATCCTCTGCGATCGCAGGGTTCGAGAATTCAAAATATCCCGGAACGGCCTCGTAATTTCCCTGCATCAGGTCTTTATTAAGGAAGACATATTCCTTAACGGGCTGAGGGATCACATATATCCACGAAGCGACGGCACCCGCCGCGATTATGAGCAATAATATGATAAGAACAAGGAATATCTTAAGCCCGGTATGCTTTTTCTTCCCGGGTTCCTTTTCCTTTTTGGCCTTAGGCTCTTTGACCTTGGGTTCCTTAACCTTAGGCTCTTTGACCTTGGGTTCCTTAACCTTAGGCTCTTTCTTTTTCCGTTCTTTCTTATTTGTCTCTTTCCCGGACTCCTCAAGCTTGGTTCCGCATCTAATGCAAAAGAGCGAGCCGTCGGGAATTTCGTTTCCGCAGTTACTGCAGCGCATTTTCATCCTCCGTTATAGTACACATTTAAAGGTTATTATATCATGATACCTTTTCGTTGGTATTTACTTTCTTCAATAATTTATACATAGGTTTGCCCGCGATGAGCATGATGACAAAATTCGATATCGCATGCCAGGCGTCCCACGGAAGTCCCGCGATAAAATAGGTCCAGGCATACTTGGGGTCTATAAAAAGATATACCGCCGAGCACAAAGCTCCGAAAACAAGGCCGAAACATCCTGCGACGACCGACCACATGAGGAATTCTTCCTTCAGGATTTTTTTAAGAAGCAGCGTGATCACCGCAAAAAGCGGCCAAATATACAGATACGCGATCCACCAGGTTCCGAACCCCCACTGGATCAGCTCAAGAGTGTTGAAAATAAAAGCAACATACAATGTATCCGTTCCCATCGTCAGCGTAAAGAGGATGATAAGGAACGTAACAAGTTCTACATTCGGCAGCCATTCAAGGGCCACCTTACAGACATACAGGATAGCGCCAAGCAGCGCTATCCTGACAATTCTTTTGGTACTCATTTACCATCCCTGTTTAAGATCGAACGAATAAACATCACCGTTCTTTAAAAGGATCTCGTCCGCGCCGGTCGATGCCATCTCGCCGTTAACGCTGATGCACCACCAGTACTGGTTATCCATATCTTCCATCATTCCGTCATAGCCCTGAACGTAGATGCCGTATTCGGACTCGGAATAGGTGAACTTGTCAAGTGTACGGATAAACGCCCCGAGGTTTTCAAGATCCGAGCTGCACTCTATCTTCTCTTCAAAATTGTCTCTTTCCGATCTTATCTCTATCGTAAAAGAATTTCCTCCTGCGGGTGTGTCTGCTGCAGCTGCCGCTTTCTTTCCTGCCTTAAGGCCTGCTGTCAATCCGATGACGGCCAGTACGACAACCACAAAGATACCTACAATAATGATCTTGGTCTTTTTAGACATAACAAATAATCTCCTTTCCTTCTCACCAAGAAAACAAGTCAGTAACGGGAAGTCTTAGGACTTGGCTTCATCCTCGGATCCCAGCCTTCTCACGTATCACGCAATGGCATAGTTCAGGATCTTCGTCGGCCTTACCTCAGAGTAAGCTGCCAATGATTCTCACATTGTTCCTTTTTCCGTTACCGTGTGAAATCATAACACATATGGTTAGGTACGTGCAACCGTCAAAACGTTACCGACGGGTGTTTTTTGCATAAAAAAGAGACAGTCGGCAATAAAAAAAGAGGCAGTCGTCTGACTGCCCCTTTTTGAACCCTAAACCCCGTCCCCGGGGGGTCATTTGGGTGTTTTATTTCTTGGTCTCGTTGTAGGTTTTCTTGGCCTCTTCCCAGCCGGCCTTGGCGCCTGCGGCACCTGCCTTTGCTCCGGCTACCGCAGCATCTGCAACAGCTTCCGCAACATCCTTTCCGACTTTTGCAAGGTCCTTAGCCTTTTCGGCTGCTACACCCGCAACATCTTTGCCGGCCTTGGCAAATTCCTTGGCTGCTTCCTTGGTTGCTCCGGCTACATCCTTGGCTACCTTCTTGGCATCCTTAACGAATCCTTCGAACTTTTCATCGCAACCCTTTTTCTTACTGTTGATAGCTGCCTGCGCTGCCGCAAGGCGTGCAACGGGAACTCTGAAGGGCGAACATGAAACATAATCAAGTCCGATCTCGTGGCAGAACTCGATGGATGCGGGATCTCCGCCGTGCTCACCGCAGATGCCGATATGAAGGTCGGGATTTACGGGCTTTCCGAGCTTTATAGCCATCTCCATGAGTTTGCCGACACCGTTCTGGTCGAGCTTTGCAAAAGGATCGTTCTCGAAGATCTTTGACTCGTAGTAAGCCTGGAGGAACTTTCCTGCATCGTCTCTCGAGAATCCGAATGTCATCTGTGTAAGGTCGTTCGTACCGAAGCAGAAGAAGTCGGCTTCCTTGGCAACCTCATCGGCAAGAAGTGCGGCTCTCGGGATCTCTATCATCGTACCTACTTCATAATTGATAGATACGCCTGCAGCTTCGATCTCGGCCTCTGCCGTATTGACTACTATCTTCTTAATAGAAGCAAGCTCCTTGGGTTCACATACGAGCGGGATCATGATCTCGGGCTTAACATCCCAGTCGGAATGAGCCTTCTGAACATTTATCGCAGCCCTTATGACTGCCTTGGTCTGCATAACGGCTATTTCGGGATAGGTAACCGCAAGACGGCATCCTCTGTGACCCATCATCGGGTTGAACTCGTGGAGCGAATCGATCATGTTCCTGATCTCTTCAACGCTCTTCTTCTTTGAATCGGCAAGCTTCTTAATGTCTGCTTCCTCAGTGGGAACGAACTCATGAAGCGGAGGATCGAGGAAACGGATCGTTACCGGGCATCCTTCAAGCGCTTCATAGATCTGTTCGAAGTCACTCTGCTGATAAGGAAGGATCTTGTTAAGAGCTTCTTCTCTTTCTTCAGCCGTATCTGAACAGATCATCTCTCTGAAAGCGGCTATCCTGTCTTCTTCGAAGAACATGTGCTCAGTACGGCAAAGTCCGATACCTTCGGCACCGAGTTCTCTTGCCTTCCTTGCATCTTCGGGAGTATCCGCATTTGTTCTTACCTTAAGTTTGCGGTACTTGTCGGCCCATTCCATGATGGTTCCGAACTCACCTGCTATGGTAGCATCAACGGTAGGGATGAGTCCCTTGTAGATCTTACCTGTGCTACCGTCTATACTGATCTCGTCGCCTTCGTTAAATGTAACTCCGCCGAGCGTGAACTTCTTGTTGGCTTCATCCATTACGATATCGCCGCATCCCGATACACAGCACTCGCCCATTCCTCTTGCAACAACCGCTGCGTGTGAAGTCATTCCGCCTCTTACGGTAAGGATACCCTGAGCGGCCTTCATTCCCGTGATATCTTCGGGTGATGTCTCAAGTCTTACGAGTACGACCTTCTTACCCTTCTCGGCCCATTCAACTGCGCTTTCAGCCGTAAATACGACCTGTCCGCAGGCAGCACCCGGAGAAGCTCCGAGACCTTTTCCCAAAGGCTCTACCTTCTTTAAGGCTTCCGCATCGAACTGAGGATGGAGAAGTGTATCTAAGTTTCTGGGATCTATCATCGCAACCGCTTCTTCTTCGGTCTTGTGACCTTCCTTAACGAGGTCGCATGCGATCTTCAAAGCTGCGGGAGCGGTTCTTTTACCGTTACGGCACTGAAGCATATAGAGCTTCTTGTTCTCAACGGTAAATTCCATATCCTGCATGTCATGGTAGTGATTCTCAAGAGTATCACAAACCTTGATGAACTCTTCGTATGCTTCGGGGAATTCCTGTTCCATCTGAGAGATGGGCATCGGAGTGCGGACACCTGCAACAACGTCTTCACCCTGAGCGTTCTTAAGGAACTCACCCATGAGCTTCTTTTCTCCGGTAGCGGGGTCTCTCGTGAAAGCAACACCGGTTCCGGACTGGTCATTTAAGTTACCGAATACCATGGGCATAACGTTAACCGCGGTTCCCCACGAATAAGGGATATCGTTGTCTCTTCTGTATACATTCGCACGGGGATTGTCCCATGATTTGAAAACTGCTTCTATAGCGAGCTTTAACTGAACTACGGGATCAGAAGGGAAATCCTCTCCGAGCTGCTTTTTGTACTCTGCCTTGAACTGCTCGGCAAGCTTCTTAAGATCTTCGGCCGTAAGGTCAACATCGTACTGAACGCCCTTTTCAGCCTTCATCTTGTCGATGAGCTCTTCGAAATACTTCTTGCCGACTTCCATAACGACGTCGGAGAACATCTGGATGAATCTTCTGTATGAGTCGTAAACGAATCTTTCGAACTTAGGATCCGGATTACCGGCGATCATAGCAGCTACTACTTCGTCGTTCAATCCGAGGTTAAGGATGGTATCCATCATACCGGGCATTGAAGCTCTCGCTCCGGAACGGACTGAAACAAGCAAAGGATTCTTAAGATCGCCGAACTTCTTGCCGTTGATCTCTTCCATGCTCGCTACGCCTTCCATAACCTGAGCCATTATCTCGTCATTTATCTTGCGTCCGTCTTCATAATAACGGGTACAGGCCTGTGTAGTGATAGTGAACCCCTGGGGTACGGGAAGACCGATGTTGCTCATCTCGGCAAGGTTGGCACCTTTTCCGCCGAGCAGATTTCGCATGTCGGCATTTCCTTCTTTAAAAGAATAAACCCACTTAGTCATAGTAATTACTCCTTTTCCCAATTATATTGTCTCCCAATCAGAGAATACTTCTATGATTATATCACAAACAGAGGACTTACGCACTAAATATATGCTTTCGCTTGAAAAACTCTCGTTTTACGCTATAATCTTATAAGTGCTGTTCGGAAAAACGGCAGTTTTACACGAAAAACCGACAATCATGCGTTTCTTAAAAAGGAGTAGAAAATGATCTCTGCAAACAATGTCACTTACAGAGTAGGAAAAAAAGCATTATTCGAAGACGTAAATATAAAATTCACCGAAGGTAACTGCTACGGGATAATCGGAGCTAACGGTGCCGGAAAATCAACGTTCTTAAAGATCCTTTCGGGTGCGCTCGAGACCACATCGGGCGATATCACAATAAGCCCCGGCCAGAGACTTTCATTCCTCGAACAGGACCACTTCAAATACGACGAATACAACGTTATGGACGTTGTCATCATGGGAAACCAGCATCTTTACGATGTCATGAAGGAAAAAGACGCGATCTACGCAAAGGAAGACTTTTCCGATGAAGACGGAGTAAGAGCCGCGGAGCTCGAGGCCGAATTTGCGGAAATGGACGGATGGGAAGCGGAAAGCAATGCGGCGACTGTCCTTAACGGACTCGGTATCGAGACGGACCTCCACTACTCTCTCATGAAAGATCTTACAGGTAACGACAAGGTAAAGGTGCTGCTTGCAAGGGCCCTTTTCGGAAATCCCGACATCCTGCTCCTCGACGAGCCTACGAACCACCTCGATCTCGATGCCATAGCATGGCTCGAGGAATTCCTCATAAACTTCGAAAACACCGTCATCGTCGTAAGCCATGACAGATATTTCCTTAACAAGGTCTGCACACAGACCTGCGACATCGACTACGGTAAGATCCAGCTCTATGCCGGAAACTACGATTTCTGGTATGAATCAAGCCAGCTGCTCATCAGGCAGATGAAGGAAGCGAACAAGAAAAAGGAAGAAAAGATCAAGGAACTGCAGGAGTTCATCTCAAGATTCTCGGCAAACGCCTCAAAGTCAAAGCAGGCTACCTCGAGAAAAAGAGCCCTTGAAAAGATCGAGCTTGATACCATAAAGCCCTCTTCCCGCAAATACCCTTACATAGACTTCAGACCCGACCGCGAGATCGGTAACGAAGTACTCACGGTTGAGAACATCTCAAAGACCATCGACGGGGTAAAGATACTGGACAACGTATCTTTCACCGTGGGACACGATGACAAGATCGCTTTCGTAGGCGGAAACGAGGCCGCAAAATCAACACTCTTCAGGATACTCGCAGGCGAACTCGAGCCCGACGAAGGTACGTACAAATGGGGTGTTACGACATCACTTGCCTACTTCCCCAAGGATTCCTCAAAGGAATTCGACAACGACTATACGATAACAGAATGGCTGACCGGCTATTCACCCGTAAAAGACGTAACATACGTAAGAGGATTCCTCGGCCGTATGCTCTTTGCCGGAGATGACGGAGTTAAGAAGGTCAAGGTATTATCCGGAGGAGAAAAAGTCCGCTGTCTTCTTTCAAAGATGATGATCTCGGGCGCCAACTGCCTTATCTTCGACGAGCCGACTAACCACCTCGACATGGAAGCGATATCTTCGCTCAATACGGGAATGATCAAGTTCCCGGGAGTTATCCTCTTCTCATGCCGAGATCACCAGTGTGTCGAGACCACGGCAAACAGGATCATAGAATTCCTTCCCGACGGCGGGATGATCGATAAGATCACCACATACGACGAATATCTGGCATCCGACGAAATGGCACGTAAGAGAACGATCTACACCAAGTCAGAGGACGATGAGGATTAATGGACGGTATAGACCTTCATACCCATTCAACAGCATCAGACGGAACATATAGCCCTAAAGAGCTCGTGGACTACGCTTTTTCCAAAGGATTGAGCGCTATTGCGCTGACCGATCATGATACGACGGACGGGATAAAGGAAGCCCTGGCCGAAGCCGAAAGGATAAGGTCTGAAGGCGGAAACTTCGAGCTCATACCCGGGATCGAGCTTTCAAGCGGATATATGGGAAAAGAGATCCATATCATCGGACTCTTTATGGATCCCGACAACGAGTTTCTTAAAAGAAGGCTTGAAAAATTCATCATAAACAGAGAAAAACGCAACAGACAGATGTGCTCTTTGTGTACCGAGAAGGGTCTTCCGATCTCCTATGAGGAGATGCGCGAAGAATTCGGCGATACGGTGCTTACAAGGGCACATTTTGCAAAGATAATGATGAAAAAGGGATACGTTAAGTCCGTAAAGGAAGCCTTCGAAAGATACGTCGGAGACGGAAAGCCCTGTTTTGTCTCAAGGAAAAAGATAACTCCGATGAGAGCGGTCGAGATAATAAGAAGGAGCGGAGGATTTCCGATCTTCGCTCATCCGCTGCTAACCGGTATGTCAAAGGAAAATCTCGACAGGCTGACCGCAAAGCTTAAAGGTGCAGGTCTCATGGGGATTGAGGCTTTTTACGGGACCTATACCCCCGCCGATGAGCGCGAGGTAATGGCTCTTGCGAAAAAATATGATCTCGTCCTTTCAGGCGGAAGCGATTTCCACGGTCAGAACAAAACACATATCGATATCGGAAAAGGCACCGGACGGCTGTACATACATCAGGATTGGCTGGCAAAAATTAAATCAGGATATGATTTAATGCTATCGGATAACGATAGTTATCGTTTGCCGAAGATCCTGTTTACGGACCTTGACGGCACTCTCCTCGATTCCAAAAAGAATATCTCGGAATACACTTTTGATACGATAAAGCGCTGGACCGAAGCCGGGCATTATGTGGCGCTGTGTTCCGGCAGGGATGTCAATTCGGTCCTTGAAGTTTACCGTCATCTTGGTTTCGACAGCCTTAATAACATGTTCGTCATAGGATATAACGGCGGACAGATATACGATTGCACCAAGCAGAAAACCATTTATAAGAACACTCTGGATAAGGAAGCCCTCAGGCATATCATCTCCGTTGCGGAAAAGTCCGGCGTGTATCTTCATACCTATTCGGAAAAAAATATCATAGCACCTCGGCAGACAAAGGAGCTTGAATTCTATACGAGAGTCATCAAAACACCTGTTATTTTCAGTGAGGACATACTCGCTCCGCTTGATGAAGGGCCGTGCAAATGTATCGCGATTGAACTCGACGACCGTTCCAAGCTCGAAAGGTTCATCGAAGAACTTTCTTCATATAATAAAGAACATAACATCAGCATGATGTTCTCCAGCCAATATTACCTCGAGGTGATCCCCGGCGATTCCGGGAAAGGCAGGTCTGTTGATGTGTTATGTAAACTACTCAATAACCCCGATCTTCTGGTTGTTTCCGCGGGTGACGAAGAGAATGACATCTCGATGCTTGATGCCGCAGATGTCGCTATAGCCATGGAAAACGGCAGGGATGAGATCAAAAATCATGCCACCAATATTTCTGACGGAGACAATGATCACGACGGGCTCGCCCGTTCCTTACAGGATCTCATCTGATTTCATCTTGAATACTTGTATATTTGTACGAATATGTTATAATAGTATCATAGGTGGTACTATGGTACTATTTGGTCACAAGTGATATTGGTTTACGCAGGCCATCCTTTTACTGTACTATATAATCACGAGGTGTGAAATTTGGCTAACGAAGGTAAAAGCAGATTTCAGATTTTCAAAGAAATATGGACGGGAAGCTATTTCCCCGGCGAGCGGCAGAAATATACCCTTATCAGTGTCGCTCTCGGGTTTATACACATTCTTCTGACTGCTTATTTCTTTGCCATAGGATACGGGATCATAGCCGTATACAATATCTTTTCGGCGGTATACTATCTTACCGCTGCCGTTTCCATGTCCAATAACAAGAAGTTCTTCGGGATCTTCATCGGTTCTTATATAGAGATCGTTTTCTTTTCGTTCTTTGTATCGTTGCTCTGCGGCTGGGATTTCGGATTCGCGCTCTTTATGATCGCGCTTGCTCCGGTATCTTTCTTTACCTGCTATACGGCCTCAAGCAACAATAAGCGTAACCTTACGCTTCCTACGATCTTCACCTTCATGACTTTGTTCTTCTTCCTTGCGACAAAGCTGCTCTGTGACAGGTACGCTCCTTTATATCCCAAAAACGTATCACCTGTTATGAAAGCGATCGCCTACTACTTCAACGTTGCGGTAACATTCTATTCAACGTTTGTTTTTGCCGTATTCTTCTCTCTTGATATAGGAAAAAAGGAAAAAGAACTCGAAAAGCAGAACAAAGCCCTGGCCGACATCTCTTCCATCGACCCTCTGACCAAACTCTTCAACAGACGTAAGATGGGAACATTCCTCGATGAAGCCGTGGCTAAGGTCAAGGAAACCGGTGATCTTTTCACCGTTACGATCGGTGATATAGATAACTTCAAGATGATAAACGATATTCACGGACACAATATCGGTGACGAGATATTGTCGCTGGTTGCCAGGACCATGAAAGAAACCCTTCCCGACGATGCTATCATCTGCCGTTGGGGCGGTGAGGAATTCCTGATCCTCATAAAGAAACCCGAGATCGACACGGTCCCTATCATCGAGGCCTTAAGATATGCCATATCCCAGGTGAGCATTCCCGTTTCAAAACCTACGGGCACGGTAGACATCGGAGTCACAATGACTTTCGGTGTCAATCAGTATGTTCACGGTTTTACCATTGAAAAAGTCATCTCTCTTGCCGACGAGCACCTCTACTACGGCAAATCCAACGGCAAGAACAGAGTCGTTTCTTCAAAGAACGAGATCTGACCGGTTTCGTCCGGCTCGGCTCCGTCAGCCCCGGCGCAGACAGGATCAGACCGGTTTAATCAAAAACCATCTCACTGTAAACATCTACACCGTCTTCATCTATGATCTTCCATCTCCAGTATCTGAACGCATCGGTGTTCTGTTCAACCTTCTTGAAATAGTCGCGATCCACTTTCATTTTGTTGTTATATACTTCATACACCGTATCTTTATACAATTGTGCCTCCGGCCAATCAGTCGACTTTGTAGGGTCGGTATTGACTATCAGCATGGTCAGGATAAAGGCAACACCCAAAACCGTGAGCGGACGCAATATTCTGCCGGCTTTTTCACCGTCAAATCCCTTTCTTAACCCGGTGCACAGCTGGTCAAGCGTAAGAGCGACAACAGGATGCGTGATGATAAGGACCCTTCCCAGCGGATAACCGCCTTCCGTCGTAACGGTAACAGCCGCAAAACAGATCAATGCGTAGATCGGGATCAATATGGCAATATCATAATCCGATATCTTAGTCTTCTTCTTAACAAGGAAATAAATGTTCAATGCGACAAGAATCGCGAAGATCGATATGGAAATAACCGAAAACACTGCCGTTTCGGCATGCAGGTTGAGCATATTAATGAGCATATCAGCCACGGTTCCTTCGTTGTCGGCGTACAGGCTTTCATCCCATTCGGAGATGTGCATATGATGTATCACCACCAGTATCTGGAGTCCCGCATAGATCACCATCGGAAGCCAGAGCTTCTTAAGTATGGAGAGCAGCCTCTTTTCGAAGATCATCTTTATGAAAAAAGCAACGGCAACGGAAGCGGTCAGGAGTATGGTTGCCGTATTAGCGGTCTCAGCCAGCAACAGCAGGTAAAAAGCGAAAACGATATAACGATCCTTTCCGCTGTCTACCCATCTTTTATACATGACCGTGCTGAAAAAGACCAGCGTTGCCGCCATGGCATAACCCCTGGCCAATGCAAAAAACTCATTCACATATGAGCACCCCAGAAGAAACACAAATCCTATCCAGGATATCTTCCCCTGAAGAAATTCCTTTATGCATAAATACAGATAAAGCACGAAAAACAAACATATCGGAAAGCGTATCACGGTCTGGTCATATTCCGTTCCAAAGATCTTATCCGCCGCCCCGATCATCAGAGTGTTCAGAAGGTGGTTATTCGCTGCATCCTCGCTGAATTCCGTTAAATACTTCGTTATTCCGGTCACAAAGTCATTTTCCCGGAATATGTTCCTGCAATGGATCGCATAGGTAAGCCCTTCATCCCAGGTGATCGGTATGTTGATCAGACGCATCACCTGAAAGTACAATGTGATCCCTGTCACAAGGATGACAAATAATATCTTTAAATGCTTTTCGCTCAGCTTCATTGATTTCCCCTTTGGTATCATCACTTCCCCAGAAATGCCTTCATAGGATTAACTTTCTTTGCGATCTCGTATATCGCATCCTGCTCGTTTTGGACATAGTCCTTTAGCTGGGCGATATCTTCCTCCGAAAAACCGCTGTTCTTAATAAGCTCACATTCCGGAAGACAGAATTCCGCACTCTTTCCCTCATCCGTAAAAAGAACGTAAACCGCTTTATTTTCATTTGTCCGTGTCATCGAAGACACGCTCATCTTTATCTCGCTGTTCATTTATACCCTCTTTTCTTACATCATAATCGATAATTCCCTTATTTTCAAACGTTTACATGCAGCAATATGTGATATAATTAGAAAGTACGGCATGAGGACGTTTTTCCCGGAGAAACGGTGAAAAAATGACGTCTTCGAATAAAGCTGATCGTCCGGATAAGGAAGATCGCCCACACTAAAAGAGTCTGATATGAAAAGGTTTGTTAAGATACTTTTACTTGCACTTATAGCATTAAGCCTGATCTGCGGCTGTGCGGATACGGGAAGATCCTCAGATAAAAAGTCTAAGAGCACGGAAAGCTCCACCGACGATGACGATGAAGATGAGGATGACAATAGTTCCTCTAAGAAGAAGAAAAAGAGCAAGAAAGATAAAGACAACGAAGAGGACGAGGAGGAAGAAAGCACCTCCAAGAAGAAGAAAAAGAGTGGCAAGAGCGACGGAACTCCCCTCTACGAGAGGATCTGCGGCAGCTACTGCTACGATTACGGCAACGGCGAAGAAGAAACACAGACCTATACTCTCGATGTATTCAGTTTCGGTGCCAATCTCTATGCCTACGGCGGAGATTCCATGGACAGCTCTGACGCCGATCTGATAGAGCCCTACTCTTTCTGGGCGCTTGAGTTCATACCCGACAACGAGGAAGACCTGCTTTCTACCGAAGCCGACGAGTGCAGCTTCCAAATGCTCACTTTCTCTATCATGTCCAACCTTGGCATGTACTGGAACGAGCCCGATCAGATCAAGATAAAGGTAACGAACGAAGGTCTTGAGATAAAAGGTCTGCCTTATATCAGCGCAGGAACCGACTCTCCCGCCCTGTTTAAGAAAAACGACCATATCGAACCTGCTTTTACCTATATGAATACGAAACCCGTCAGTGAAAAGATGGATAAGGATCTTATCGGCATATGGCAGGAAACGGATTCGGAAGTACCGTTCTATGTGGAATTCTCTGAAAACAACAACATAAAGATATATCAGAAGCACCCTCATATCGAGGTAACATACAGCGGAGGGTCTTTCAGCGAAACCGAAGACGGTCATCTTGAATGCACCCTTAGCTATTTAGGAAACGGCAGCCAGCCTTCCGAATGTACCATCGACTACAGCATCGACGGCGATGAGATGACCTTATCTTTCGACGAGATCTACGATGTTACGGAAGACAGTGCGATACACAATGAAGAAATGACATTTAAAAAGATCGATGTTGAGGATATCCCGGTTATTACAAAGGATGATCTCAAGGGCATCAAGATCACCAATATCTATGAGGAATAAGGGGAAATATAAGGAGATATACAGATGAAGAAGTGGAAAACATGGAAGATCGTCCTGTTTATCGCAGCGTGTGTGTGCCTGAACGTAGGAATAAAACTCTTTACCGTCTGGCTTGAACTGCCATTATGGGCCGATTCCTTCGGAACCGCACTTTGTGCCTGTATAGCCGGTCCCGTTTGCGGCGCCTTGGTCGGGGTTACCGGAAATCTCTCATACTGTGTTGTCAATCATCTTTCGGCAGCCTATTCCATTACAAGTATAGCCATCGGCATTATCATCGGTATCGCGGTAAAGAAAAACTGGTTCGATCAGTTCTTCGGATTCATGAAAGCCACTACGCTCGCCATTTTTGCCGCTCTTGTCATATCATTACCCATAAACATCCTTCTCAACAAAGGTTTAACCGGAAACAAATGGGGTGACGGAGTCATCGAATATCTCCTTGAAAAAGGCTGGACTCCCTTCTTCTGCTATCTGCTCGGACAGTTTGCGATCGAATTTGCCGACAAGCTCGTAACGGTCGCTTCCGTATATTTGGTCTTCCTGTTCAGACGCTGGCGTAAAAACGAGATAAAAGATAAAGCCATGAAACAGGGAAATGCCGTTGCGGCGATCATAGTTCTTTGCCTTCTGCTCGGGAATATCCTTTCAACTCCCGCAGAGGCGGCTGTCTCAACAGGTCAGGAATCCCCCGATTACAACGATTATGTACAAAGCGTATACAGCAGTAACAACGGACTCCCCTGCGGCGAAGCCAATGACATCGCACAGACAAATGACGGTGTTCTGTGGATCGGCACTTATGCGGGTCTTTACCGCTACAACGGGCGCGAGTTCCGCTGGGTCGATAACTATGAATCCGTAAAAAACGTCAACTGCCTTTATGTTGATGAAGAAGGACGTCTGTGGATCGGCACCAACGATAACGGACTTTCAATCGTGATCCGTGAAAAGGTCGTAAACGTTCTCGACCAGTCATCGGGTCTTCCTTCCAACTCCGTTCGCTGCATCACCCGTGCTTCCGACGGATATTATTATGTGGGAACAACGGGAGCCATGCAGATCGTCATGATGAACAACGGACTTACCGCCGAAAGCACTCTCGAAGCCGTAAACTACGCCGACAGCATAACCGCCGACGAAAACGGCCACGTAGCGGCAGTAGCTTCCGACGGACGCCTTTTCCTTATGAGAGGCGGACAGATCATGCGTTCGATCACGTTACCCGAGGAAGATGAAGAATATAACTGTTGCGCTTTTGCCCCGGACGGCACTTTAATGGTCGGAACTTCCACCAACCATATATATGAATACAGCATTATACGCGATGATTTCGATCTTAAGAAGGTCATCACCTGCAGTGATATAAACAGCATCAATAATATCAATTACATAAATGACGGCACGCTCTTTATCTCGACCGACAGCGGTATTTCCTATATCGATAAGAGCGGCTATCATGTCCTCAATACCAACGATTTCAACAATTCCATCGACAACATGCTCTACGACTACCAGGGAAATCTCTGGTTCACCTCTTCAAGGCTGGGACTCCTTCGTCTTGCCAAATCTCCTTTCAAGGATATTTACGGTGCCGTCGGCATGGAAAGAAAAGTCGTAAATGCGATCGTTTTCTGGCAGAACGATTTCTATATAGGAACCGATAAAGGTCTGGATGTGGTTGACAAAGCCTGCAGAAGGGAAATAAACAATAACCTTACCGCCGAACTCGACGGCAAGCGTATCCGCTGCCTGTATGTCGATCAAAATGAACATCTGTGGGTCTGCACATACGGCTCAGGCCTTATGGAATATGCTCCGAACGGCGATTCCTGGGCATACAACGCCGATGACGGAAGTTTCGGAAGCAAGGCACGTATCGTTACGGGCTTATCCGACGGAACCATCCTTGCCGCAGGTGATACCGGAATAAGCTTTATAAAAAACCATAAGATCGAGCGTACGATAAAGAACGAAGACGGTCTTATAAATTCTATGATCCTTACCGTGACTGAACTAAGCGACGGAACGATCCTTGCAGGAACAGACGGTGACGGCATTGCCGTTATCAAGGACGGCAACGTTTCCGATATGATCACCCGCGACGACGGGCTTAGCAGCGGCGTTATCTTAAGAACGGTCAAGGATCCGAAATCCGAAGGAGTATTCATAGTAACGAGTAACAGCCTCTGCTACCTTGAACCCGATGGTTCCGTACGAGTGTTTGATAAATTCCCCTACTTCAATAACTACGATATCTGGGTTAAAAACGACGATACGCTCTTTGTCATGTCCAGTGCGGGTATCTATGTGGTAGAGCGGGATGAACTCGTTGAAGGTGGCGAGATCGCCTGGGAACTTCTCGATGCCAGAAGAGGTCTGGGTACTTCCCTTACGGCCAACTCCTGGAACTATTATGACGGAAACGGAGAACTCTACCTGCCCTGTGATACGGGTGTATATAAGATAGATGTCGATAAATACGACTCAGATGTGAAATCTTACAGAATGCAGCTTGCTTCGGTAAAGCTTGACGGCGTTTTGCTGCCTCCGGCCAGAGCCGGTTCGATCACGATAGGCCAGGGAATCAACCGTGTCGAACTCGGTCCCGAGATACTGAACTACACGATCCAGGAACCCAACGTCGGATACTTCCTCGAAGGGTTTGATTCGCAGTGGACCATAGTACCCCAGAACAATCTTACCAACATCATCTATGGAAATCTTCCCGCCGGAACCTACACCTTCCATCTGGCCATATTGGACAGCGCGGGTGAAAAGATCCTTGAAGAGCGTACTTTTGAGATCATAAAAGAAGGTGATTTCCATGAGCAGCGCGGCTTCATCGTTTATATGTTCATACTGCTTTCTGCGATGATCATCTGGTTCACTTGGTTTATCGTACAAAGACAGCTCAATCAACAGCAGATCAAGTTGAACATGGCTAACGAAACGGTAATGGCCATAGCAAATGCAGTCGATGCCAAGGACGTACGTACCCACCAGCATTCAATGCGTGTTGCCGAGTATTCCGTACTCATAGCCAAGGAAATGGGGTGCTTTAAGTGGTGGGAAAAAAACAAACAGCTCTCCAACCTTCAAAAAGCCGCCCAGATGCATGATATCGGTAAGATAGCGGTCCCTGACAGCGTTCTTAACAAGGTCGGAAGACTTAACGACGAAGAATATGCCAAGATGAAATCACATGTGGTAAAAGGCGCCGAGATCCTTAAGGACTTTACGCTCGTAGAGCACGTTGTCGACGGTACCAGATACCATCATGAGCGCTATGACGGCAAAGGCTATCCCGACGGGTTGTCCGGTGAGGAAATCCCTCTTTACGGAAGGATAATAAGTGTCGCAGATACCTTCGATGCGATGACTTCAAACCGTGTCTACCGCCATCATATGGATACCGATTACGTTATGAACGAGATGAAGCGCGGGCGCGGCACACAGTTCGATCCCGATGCCCTGGATGCATTCATGCGCCTTATCGATAAAGGCATAATAAACCTTGAAGAACTCTACTCACAGAAACGTAACGAGATCGATCAGGCCAGTCAGGAAGCACAGGAAGAGCTTGCACGCCGGGCCGAGGAAGATAAAAAGATCCAGGAAAAAGAAATGCAAAACGACGATGATGAAAACACTTTCACCAACGAGAAAGGAGCTGAAGTATGAAACGGGTATATATAGCAACCGTGCTGACTTGTCTTGTCATACTCTCCGCCCTTATATGCTGTTTCAGGGTTTTGAACCTGGCCGGCAGGAAGGACCATATAAAAGTCGGTTTCGTTTACGACAACGACGAATGCACACCTTATACATACAATTTCTCCCTGGCTAAGGATGCTCTGGAGAAAAAGTACGGCGAAAAAGTTGAGATCATTACCTGCAGCAACGTTCTTGACGATGAAATGGCAGAACCGATAAACGAGCTGGCGCACAAAGGCTGTGACATCATCTTCTTTAACGGATACAGCGAGCTCGTGCGGGAACTTGCCCCCGTGTATCCGAATATACAATTCTGCCAGACTTCTTATATGGACATGACCGGACAGACGGTTCCCGAAAACTACCACTCCTTTAAGGGCGAGGCCTATCAGGGCAGATACGTAAGCGGTATCGCAGCGGGAATGAAGATACAGCAGATGATAGATGAAGGCAGCATCACCGAAGATCAGGCACTGGTCGGATTTGTAGCGGCTTTCCCCACTTCGGAAGTAATATCGGGTTACACCGCTTTCCTGCTGGGTGTTCGTTCGATCGTTCCCAAAGCAGAGATGAAGGTATGTTATACCAATACCTGGAGCAGTTACGCTCTGGAAATAAGTGCGGCCGAGAAGCTTATCGATGAGGGCTGCGTGGTCCTTTCCCAGCATACCGACACCATAGGTCCCGCAATAGCGTGCGAAGAAGCCACCGGAAAAGACAGGAACGTATACTTTGTCGGATACAACCAGAGTATGTCGGAAGTAGCACCCTGCTCTTCCATCGTTACCTCAAGGATCTGCTGGGATCCTTACGTGGTTTCGGCAGTAGATGCGGTATTCCTTAACAAGAACATAGAAAAGATCGTTTCAGGCAAAGTCCACGGAACAGATATTTCCGCGGGATTTGAAAAGGGATGGGTCGTAATGGACGACCTTAATGATCAGGTCGCAGCTCCCGGAACACAGGAAGCCATGAACGCTGCCATAGAAAAATTTAAAAAAGGCGTCACCGATTTCGTATTCAAATGCGGATATATAGGAGTAAATCCGGAGGATCCTTCGGATGTCATAGATCTTCATGCAGGATACACGGAAAATGCGAATTCATCATTCCCCACTTTCCATTATATCCTGCTTGATATCATTTCGATCGTAGATTTGGAATAAAGTCTTATAACATGATCCCGTTCACTACCGAGCGCACTCTGTGGTGATGGTAAAGCTCATCGTTCGGGCTCATGTTGTGCATGTAGGCAACCGAGAACTTATCGACGGGATCCGCTTCTACCCATATGCCGGTTCCTCCGGTCCATCCGAAATTGCCTATATGACCGTTGTGTCCGTACTTCTGGGTAAGGAGCGTTCTGAATCCGAGGCCGTAGCCGTAGCCTGCAAGATAATCGTTCTCGAAGTCTTTTAACTGTACCGGACCAAGCTGGTTTTCATGCAGCATCGCAACAGTACCGCTTCCCAGGAACTTTTTACCTTTATATGTACCGCCGTTGGCAAGCATCTGCATGAAAACGGCAAAATCATGAGCACTGATAAGGAGGTTGGGCCTTGCACCCGCAGGAACCTTATCGGGGTCCGTCATAAGGAAATTCGTAGCCGGTTCAAACTTACCCGGCTCTTTTTTCGCATAATTGGTAACTACGCGATCCTTGTTTCCGGGGCGCACAAAAGTATCGGCATCCTCGAGTTCAAGGGGGTCGATGAGACGATCCTTAAACACTTCCCTTAAAACCTTGCCTTCGAAGGTCTCAACCAATACTCCGGTTATCTCGGAACCGAATCCGTAGAGCCAGTGTGAACCGGGCTCAAACATAACGGGAACGTTAGCCATCGCACGTACTTCATCCGCTATGGTAGTGGGCCCCTTCTTAAGGAGTTTTTCCATCTCGTCGCTCATCGCCTTAAGCGTCGGTGTCGTGGCGTTTACCGAAGGCATCATGCAGTAAGGCAGTCCGCACATCATCGCAACGGCATCACGGATCGTGATCGGCTTTTCAAGCGGAGCCGTATCTATATCTCCGTTCGGGAGCATGATGTATTTTTGCGTGTTCTTCCACTCGGGAAGGTAATAGTAGAGCGGATCCGAGAAAAGGAACCTGCCCTCTTCATACAGCATCCCCAGTATCGCATAGGTAAAAAGCTTCGTTGTCGAAGCCTGGCTGAACATGCTGTGAGCGTCAACCTTCTTTCCGGACTCGATATCGGCATAACCCGCTTCGCCGTGATAAATGAGCTCATCGCCCTGCATTATCGCGACCGCGCATCCGGGGTTTGTCCCCTGCTCCACGAATCCGTTGATCAGTTTGTCAATTTTGCTAAAATCCCTCATAATTCCTCCTTATCTGCTTTTGATCCAGTTACGGACCGCTTCTACCATAAGATCAAGATGATTGTCGTAACAATGAGTATCCCCCTCGATCCTTACGTACTCACAATTTTGGTATCTTTGGGCGGCCGATTCGGTAGACGCAACCAGTTCCGGAGAATCCTCCGTTCCAACAACTATGAGTACCGGCCCTTTGTACTTATCAATAGCCTCTTCCACATGTATGGTCTGTGAAACCCTTATATAATTTCCGCTTATCTTACGTCCGCCCCACAATTCAAACTCCTCGGGAATGTTTTCGGGATCGAAAGATATCCCGAAGAAAGAACCCTCCCTGGCCATCTGAGGTCTCATGGCGGACGGAGAAAGAGCGATCAGTCCTTTTATATATTCGTGCTTTAGTGCTGCGGCGAGCATCACCGTAACTCCACCCTGCGAATGGCCGCAAAGATAAATGTCGGTCACAAAATCAAGTTTCCTGACATAGTCGATGACCGTCATTGCATTGGTCATCCATTTGAAATATGTATGATCATAGAATGTTCCTTCGCTTTTTCCGTGACCGTACATATCGACACGCAATGTCGCAAACCCACATTCGGAAAACATTTTTGAAACTTCCAAAAGATGCTTTTCGTCCTTATTTCCCGTGATGCCGTGTATGATGATCACTATCGGACATTTTTCACTGCCGTCGGCAGGCATTTGGATCTGTGCGTCCAGTTTGATGCCGTCATCAATGATATACATTGTAAATTCCCCCTTTACTTATTGTTGTCCCGGTCGTTATCCGATACGGGATGATCAGCCTGACTCAGCCCTCATTTGGGATCCGCCATAGGCTGCAAACGGTGTAAAGCTTCCCGCCTGTGGAGCAACTCCGGATTGGGCCTTACTTGCCGAATCTACTGCTACCGCATTTGCTGCCTGTTCAAATCCCTGTGATGCCATCAGATCCGCTCCGGAATTTAAAAGTGCGGCCGTTGCCGCTTTTGTCTCAGCAATAGACTTAGCGTTGTTACCTTTATCGATCTTCTCTTTTTTATATGAAATATTGTAACCTGCTTTCACCAATGTAAACGCAAGGGCTTCAAACCCGATGCATTTGGTTTTGTCGCAATAGGATTCCAGTTTGGAAGCGAAATTTGCAGGAATGGTGAAGGTGCAATCATACCCTTTATCAACATACTTAAATTTAACTGGAACACCCATTGCCACCAGTTCATCTATTTTCCTATAGGTTTCACTGTTAAAGCTGACCCAGTTTTTGGTGTCAAGAGTTATTCCTTTATTCTTAATGTTTGTTTTCGGGCCGGATCTTACAATGTTCAAAGCAAGTGTCAGCGTTTCATCGGCCTTCTTCGCCGGAGAATCATCCTGC
>JAIKZO010000080.1 GCA_024682115.1 Lachnospiraceae bacterium | reverse complement strand
AAATTCAGCCGTTAAGAGCCTGGTTGCCAAGCTTCAGGCAGGCGAACATCCCGAACCCGACATCATCGAATACGAATACAAGGGCAAGATAAAATACGCAGGTTATTACGTAGGCGAGGATGAGCATTATATCGCGGTCCTAACGGCAGATGAAAGCGATGTCCTTTCGGGGTTGGGCGCCCTGAAAAAATATACGATATTCATTTGTCTTGCATGTATAATCTTATTCTCGATCATCGCCCTCTTAGTTGAACGGCTTATTTCGGTTCCGCTCATTCAGATATCGGAATCACTTGATAAACTAAGTTCAGGCGATGTTACTGCGGAATGCAAGGCACAGTCCCATATCCGTGAGACGCTCAATATCATCAGGGCATACAAGGATCTTCGGAACGCACTGTCAACTTCGATGCGGTCGGTTAAGAATTCGGCATTCGTACTGAACAACGCCATCGTAAGTGTAGACGGCATGACCGGCAACAATGTTGAATCGGTTACCCAGATCAACACCGCCATCAATGAAGTTGCCGAAACATCCCAGAGCGTTGCCGAGAATGCCCAGATCATGGCCGAAAAGGCTATCGATCTTGGCAACAACATTGAGATCCTTAACCATAACGTCCAGAACCTCCATGATGCATCACAGACCATAAAGGATGCAAATAATGATGCTACCGAATGTATGAGGTCCGTATATCAGGGCGCAAACGAATCCGTACAGGCGATGCAGAACATCAATGATAAGATTGCCGAGACCAACTCGGCTATCTCGGAGATCAGCACTGCCGTACAGGCTATCGAATCCATAGCGGCCCAGACTAACCTCCTGTCCTTAAACGCATCGATAGAGGCCGCCCGTGCAGGCGAAGCGGGCCGCGGATTTGCGGTTGTTGCCGATGAGATAAGGACACTTGCCGATTCCTCCGCCGAATCAGCCAAGGAGATCAAACAGATCGTTGAAAACGTTATCATACTTTCGAACGGAACCGTTGATATATCCAACAGGGTATTTGAAGTCATCACCAAAGAACAGTCGGATATCGAAATGGCTCAGGATAAGTTCAATGTGCTTTCCGATTCGGTTGAAGCTTCGATCTCCGAGATCGAAACCATCAGGGGTATGGCGGACAGGCTCGACAGCATCAAGACCGAACTTTCCAACACGACGACCGAACTCGGCGCCATATCCGAAGAACTCGGTGCATCGGCACAGGAAGTTGCGGCATCCTGTCAGACGGTTACAAGCGCATGCTCGGATACGCAGAATTCAACTGCCGAAATGCGTAATATTAACGATGATATGAGTGCTGCGATCGAATTCTTCAGGCTCGATGAAGGCGAGCAGTAAGGTTCAAAACACATCAAGACAATAGACAGGGCCGGACGAAATGTCCGGCCCTTATTCTGATCGCTATGAAGTACTTCATTTCGGATCATTCATTCATGTTTTCGTAGGCGTTCCTTACAGCCTGGTCTTCAAAAGGATTCACATCCATAACCCTTGACGCGTTCATCCTGCCCATCTGCATCTGCATTCCTACAATGTCCACAAAGTTCTTTGTTTCACCCAGCTTAAGCGGGTTTTCGTTCACGGCCTCGCTCGCAAGCCCTGAAAAATCAGACTTCGATAAAGTAACATCGCTTCCTATCCCACTGATCTTATTAAGACTTTTAGAGCTTACCGCATTCGTATTGTAAATATACGGATTTACTCCCACAGCTCCAACTCTCATATTATCTCCTTATGGAATCAGTCACATTCATTAAACTATGTAACTATTTTAACCCATAGTGCCATAAAAGTCAACCGTAAACTAAATCTCGACGGCGTAAACTTACTGTCAGTTGGAAAAGATGAGAGAACTCCCAATGAGACTGGTTCTGTTCTTGAACCTCCTACATCTTATCCGTTTTATCAAAACGCGTCAAATGTTGCCGATCTGCTCGCGGATGGCCAGAGTTTTTCTGACTGTGAGTCCTTCGAGTGTGACGCGCATCCGCTCTTCATATGCTGCGGTTATGAGCTGATCCCGCGTGTACTTCCGCTTTACCTGTGATTTTTCTATCATACCATCTGTGCCTGTTGCCTCCAGGTCAGCCATAGCCATTTCACGTCTGTATTTAACAAGATCTATTATCTTTTCTCTGCCATTATTTTTCACGTAACATCTGAGATGGCACATCGAATCGCATCCGTCCTCACTCCACCCCATGGGTCTGGAGCTCATGCGGTCAGCATATATGTTACTTACATGACCCTCGGCGCTGCATCCCAATACGTTCTTGTCCCTAAATGCTCTGTGTATCGCTTCCCAGTTCCCGACAAGATATGATCGCACATCCTCAACCACATCATCACGTCCGCTTGAGTTTTGGATCCGGGTCAGCATCTTTTTTGCGGCCAGAAGATTGTCTGTATAGATGTACTTATAGAACCGCTGCTTGACCCATTTTTCATCATCCAATACGAGTTTGGAAACCCGGTTGATATACTGCATCAAATGATATCTGTCGGCAACAAATACACTTTTATCTACGTAATCTACACCCGCCTTTATCCAGCTCGCTCCATCACCGCTGATGTAAACCCGCTTCAGAAGATCTTCATCGTAATGCTTCTCGATATATCTCTGTACCTCGCTCCAGAGAGCGGCATTCTCATTACTCCCCGGATACAATCCGCCATGGTAGTGAGGAGATATCAGACGGCAGCGTCCGTTACAGACTGCTTCCTTGCCCTCAAACAGATAGACCAGTTTCCCCATGAAACTTCCCGGTTGTTCCTTGCCGTATTTCTGACGGTGCACATGATCCTCATCAGCTTCGATATACAAATACTCCACAGCTTTTATCTCTTCAGGATCATCTTCTTCAGGGAATGCGTCCCTGATGCCATGTACCTTCTCCATAACTGCCACCTTGGAAACTGTCTGGTCTCCAATGGCCATAGCATCAGCTGCATGCTGATAAGAGTGGACCTCAGCCTCTGACAGGACCTTTGCTTCTGCCGGTGCACTGAACCGCTCGTGAGGCGGAAGCTTTATAGCTTTATCCAGCAGACATACATTCTCGCCGGTTTCCTTGTTCTTGAAAATCGTATGGCTAAAGTTGATATCGCCTACGGTAGTGACCAGCTCCCTTTGGCGATGACGCTGGATATCATAGCTGCCCTTACGTTTTCCACTCTGGCAGAGAAGCTCATCTGCATAATTAAGCATTCCCTCTACAAACCGGGCTGCAGCCCTGTCAGTCAGCTCCTTCGTTTCGATCTCCATCTCTGCAAACTGATCCAGATGATCGATAAAGGTAGCACCAATTTCAACAAAAGCCATCCCTAAATCTTCAAGTAGTGGTACAATAAAGTCCATGAGAGTATCCCTCCTTTTGGTTTGAGTTTTTTTGGTCAAAAACATTATACCTCAGAGGTGGTACTCTCTTTCTTTTTATTATTTATTCAACTGACAAAATCTTTACTCCGTTATCGCAAATAAGACCGGTATATTTCAACCGGTTCAACCAATATCGAAAAAAGCATTATTCATCAGAGCCCAAGACAGCCATACTATTTCAAATCTTCTAATGCCATTTTTGCCAAACGTCCAATGGAACACCCATAAGACATGTTATTAAACGGCGAGGGGGTTTTCTCATTATTTGCTTCCGCTTCTATAATAGGAATTGCTTCTTTAACGTCATAATCACGCGCCAAACAAATACCTTGATGTTTAATATGAAGTTCATCATCCGAAATCATAGAACAAAAAATTTTTGATCGTTTCTCCGACGGCATACTCTCATCTTCAATCCATTTCAAAAACAATGGCAACATTTCCTGCTTATACCTCTATCTGAAGCGATACGCTTCTTGCTCATAAAAAGAACGTTCATCATCATTTTCTATACGCATAATTTCGGAATCTTATATCTATTAGCCATTTTTAATATTTTTTCATTTTTGGCTAATAGGTGTGTTGGCATTAAAAAACAGCACCGGACATTTGACTATCCGATGCTGTGTAATCTATCTACTAACCTGGGTCTCAATATAGCTTGTTACAAAATGAAATAATTATGAAGATACATGAAAAAGGACTTCATATAACGATTCCTATTTTCATGTTATGTAAACCTCTTTTCTAATCCTTTGTTATTTCTTCACGTAAAAAGCGACATATGGGATTTTACCATATGCCGCCTGATTTCACAACGCCATTTGCCGTAAGAATGCGATCGGTCAGAACACGACCTCGCCTGAGTGAACGTATTTAAGTTTCTCTCCCATGATGCTTTTCATGATGTCATATGCATCGGTACCGGTGCAGTGACACGTGTAAAACATTACCGGGTATTCAGAAAGCTCTGTTGCGATATTCTTTATCTCTTCGATCTCGTTTTCCCTGTAGGCCCTTTTTACAGAAAGGTGGAATCCGCTTATCACCGCGTCGGGAAGAGAATCGTATTTTTCTTTATATGCTTCGATTATGTTCAGCACCCCGTTGTGGGCACATCCCGAAACAAGTATCCTTTTCCCCTCATCCTTTAAGACAAGGAAATGCTCATGCGAAAAATCATCTCTTTTATAGTCCTGCCCTTCTTTTATCAAAAGCCTTTTGTTTGTGAACGGCAGCTCATGCGCCCTGTTTTTTATCGTAAACAGTTCGAGTTCGTCATCAATGAAGTGATCCCCCTCTATGAGCACAGTCTGAGGCAGTTCCCGTATCTTCCTGTCTATCCCGATATACCTGAACCGGCCTTCCGGGGCATTTTCCCCGTCATCGGCATAATAGTCCCCGACAGCTGAACGCTGCATAATTATCGCGGCATGTCCGTTCATTCGGCTGAAAGGCATGATACCTCCCGAATGATCATAATGACCGTGGCTCAGTATGACCGTATCGACTTTTTTAAGGTCGATCCCCAGGACCGACGCATTTTTGAGCGTACTTTCGGTCGGTCCCAGATCTATCAGTATCTTATGGCTTTTGGTTTCCGCGTAGAACGACAGTCCGTGTTCATAGGCACATCCGGCCGTCCCTTCGGTATTCTCGATCAGATTGATAAGTTTCATTGCTCTCTCCGACATTCTTACTTCACGTATTCCAGTATATCGCCCGGCTGGCATTCAAGCGTCTCACATGTGGATTCCAGCGTTGAAAAACGTATCGCAGATATCTTTCCGTTCTTCATCTTCGAAAGGTTCACATAGGAAACACCGACTTTTTCGGACAATTCGTTAAGCGACATCTTGCGGTCAGCCATTACTCTGTCAAGTCTTAATATAATCTGTCCCATATGCTCCCTCCTTAAAGTGTTTCATCCGACTTGATCTGCAAAACTCTTCCGTAATCCATTATCGTATATACGACCCATGTGATGATGAGCCCAAGTGCCGCAAATCCAATACTTGCAACGAAGAACAGTATAACACTTATCGCTATCATGACTACGAGCAGTCTTTTCATCACTTTTTCGGTAAAAGGACTGTCTTCTTTCCTTACCAGTGAAAAGACGCTTTCGATAAGCTTCATAAGAACCGCAAATACGGCGGTAAGGAAAGCCATAACGAAGCAATACATTGAGTGCAATACGCTGTACGGATGAATATCCGGCGCTTTCTGCCTGAGTTACCATATTGCCTCATTACCTGCCCCGTCTTATTCAGGAACAGCCGTCCGTCTCACCGGCATTTCTTACGGTCCCGTTGGCCCAGGGACTTCCGACATCGCACCGGCCGTGATGATGTACTTCCTTTACGGATCCTTCTTCCTGATCCTCGGAGATATTTACCTTGAGCCTGCTGACTCCCTCCGAGACCTTCTGATCCAGCATATTGATGATCTTATCTATATCGTCCATAAATCCTCCGTTCCCGGATCATTTAACCTCATTTTCGCATTTTCCGTTTGCCAGATATTCTTCGATATTGGCCAAAGTCGTATGCGCGATATTTGTCAGAGCTTCCTTTGTAAGGAAAGCCTGATGGGATGTCACGATAACATTAGGCATAGAGATAAGTCTGGCCAGGATATCGTCTCCGAGGATATGTCCCGATCTGTCCTCAAAGAATACATCAGCCTCTTCCTCATAAACATCCAGGCAGGCCGCTCCGATCTTGCGTTCCCTGATCCCTTCAAGAAGCGCTTCGGCATCGATCAGTGCTCCTCTTGAAGTATTGATAAGGACTACTCCCTTTTTCATATGCTTGATGGACTTTTCATCAACCAGATGATAGGTATCCTCCGTAAGAGGGCAATGGAACGAGATTATATCACTTCTCTCCCAGATATCCTTTAGATCTACATATTCTATATCCGAATCCTTCGCAGGAAATTTGTCATAGGCTATGACATTCATTCCGAAGCCGCGGCAGATATCAATAAAGACACGTCCTATCTTTCCGGTTCCGACAACACCGACGGTCTTACCGTGAAGGTCAAAACCCATCATCCCGTTAAGGCTGAAATTGAAATCCTTTGTCCTGATATATGCCTTATGTATCCTTCTTATCGATGTGAGCAGCAAAGCCATCGCATGCTCGGCCACCGCATAAGGAGAATATGCGGGTACTCTTACAACACCCAGATTGTCTTTTGCGGCCTGAACATCAACATTGTTGAATCCGGCGCATCTTAAAGCCACAAGCTTTACTCCTCTCTTCTTAAGAGCGGATATGACCTTGTCGTTAACGTTATCATTAACGAATACGCAAACGGCATCGTATCCTTTAGCAAGCTTGACCGTGTCTTCGTTGAGCTTAGTCTCGAAATACTTGATCACAAACTTTCCGTCGGGATTCGCTTCTTCAAAAGATGCAACATCATAATCCTTGGCATCAAAAAATGCAATCTTTATCTTCCCGTCAGAAACCTTTTCCTTCTTCTCAGAATTCTTTTTTCCCATAAGTCCTACCTTCCTTTTCACTATTTGATCTTTTTGCTTATCGTAAGGATGTTCATTCCGTCTTCATGTCTGTATCTGACATCATCCATGCTCTTTTTGACCATGTAGATGCCGAGTCCGCCTATCGGGCGTTCTTCGGCAGAAAGCGTGATGTCGGGATCGGGCTTTGCAAGCGGATCATATGGGGTCCCGCTGTCATATAGCGTAATATTAACCATATCGTCCGAAAAAGATATCTCTATCTCGGCCATCCCGTTTTCCTCATCGGGATATGCGTAATGAGCTATATTTACGAACAGTTCCTCCACGGCAATATCAAGCTGCATCTTTGCCTTTTCGTTACAGCCGTTCCCGTCAAGCCTTTCATCCAGAAACTCAAGGACTTCATCCAGCTTATCGGTATTTGCTTCAACCTTTAGTTTTTCCATTTATATTCCCCCGTCATGTAACACTGCCGGCAGACATAAGGCAACAAGCCTGTCTGCATCCGGTGCTCCTCAAATCATATCTTCACCCTGCGTACAGCCAGCATCGTAAGATCGTCAAACTGCGGAGCGCCTCCGACGAATTCATCAACCTTTTTCTTGACGTTCTTAAGAAGTGTTGTCGAATCGGCTCCGGGATCTTCGTTCAATGCCTCAAGAAGCCTGTCTGTTCCGAACATATTGTTCTGGTCATCGGTCGCCTCGGGAACACCGTCCGTATAAAGGAACAGACAACCGTTCTCAGGTACTTCTAGTTCGTATTCTTTGTACTTGAGATCTTCCATCGCTCCGAGTACCATTCCGTGCTTATCCTTTATGAGTTCAAAGCCGCCGTCGGCTCCTTTGAGCAGCGGGTACTCGTGACCGGCATTTGCTGCCACCAGCTTACCGGTGCTGATCTCCATGATGCCCAGCCATACGGTAACGAACATACTCTGGGCATTGCTCTCGTTAAGCTGATTGTTGACGGTCTCCAATATGGTCTTGGGTGAGCGGCAGCTCTGTGCCTGGTCTTTTATGAGTGTCTTCGATATGACCATGAACAGTGCCGCGGGAACACCTTTTCCCGACACATCCGCCATGACAAGCGCAAGATGATCGTCATCAAGAAGGAAGAAGTCATAGAAATCTCCTCCTACTTCCTTTGCCGGAGTCATCGAAGCATAGATATCAAGTTCCTTCTTTTCCGGGAAAGGAGGGAATATGCACGGAAGCATGTCCGCCTGGATCTGGGTAGCGATGTTAAGCTCGGCCCCGATCCTTTCCTTTTCCGCGGTAACCCTGGTAAGGTTATCTATGTATTCGTTGATACCGATCTCCATCTTAAGAAGAGCTTCCGACAGAGTCTGTATCTCATCTTTTGTCTTGACCGTTTTAAGTTTTTCGGATATCTGATTCTCATTTTCGATAAAGTTTCCGGCTTCGGAAGAGATCATCTTTATCGGAGATATTATAGAACGGGCAAAATGCACTGATGTGATAAGGAGCAGTATTGCCGTTGCGATCGCGGCCGCGATCAGGGTAACGATCATGAATACCTTAAGGTCTCTTTCAAGAAGGACCATCGGGATCTCCACTCCGACCATCAGGACTGTTTTGCCGTCCCTGACCACCGGGTACATTGCGGAGATGTTATTTCCGAATCCGCCGTCGGAAATGATCTTTTCCGTCGGCTTTTCTCCGGTCTTTATCGCTTTGTCCATCAATCCTATGTAATCGTATGCGACCTTTCCGGTGTCACCGAACAAAAAGTCATACTCGCTTTCACGGTAACAGTCGGCCAGATAGATCATGGGTCTCCATGTCCCTGCATCATGCGCCTCTACGGTATAGTTGTTAAGGACTTCGGTATCCACAACAAAGACAAAGATATCGTTTGCATCCACACTGTCCCTTAGGTCCCTGATATGATCGAGTATCTCCACGTATTCGGGATCCTCCGTCACCTTTTGGATCTCCCCGGAGGGATCTTCCATTTTGCTTACCTCAAAAGCGGTTTCGGACCAGTCATACAACTGTTCGTCCGAGAAAAAGGTGGACGCCATTGCCGCTGTCTGATATGCCTGCTCGTTATAAAGATTGACAATGGATTGGTAGTATTCGTATCCACCGATCCCGACCGTAACCAGGAAGATAAGAACTCCCATCAGTATCAGGATTGAGTTAAATTTGATCGCGAGCCTTCGTTTCATTTTCTTTTCCCTCACAATAATATATGTACCGGTTTCAAATGTCCGAGGTCCATTCCGAAATAGATCCTCGACCTTCGGTATTCTTCCTCGCCGCAAAGAGTCACGGCGGGCATTCCTATGGATCCCATGTTCCTGAGATCTTCATAGTCCTTATTATATTTTATCATAAGTCTGTCAAAAATCGATGAAAGACCATCCTGTTTATACTTACGTTCGGTACAGATCATGATCTCGTACTTTCCGGGGAGCTCGCTTATATCCGCTCTGGCAAGATATCCCGATATGCTCATCACGGTCTCCGCCGCAAGATCCCTCATGACCGAATCAAGCGTATATTCATCCGTCTTTTCGCCGGCTACGTTAAGGACAAGATCCCTCCTGCATTTAAAACGCACAAGTGGATTCTCGCCAGAAAAACCGGTTACGGTCACAACATCTCCTGTGGCATATCTGTACAGACCGGAAAAAGTCGTTATGACTATCTCATAATCCCTTCCTTCGATCACTTCTCCCGGAAGCACCGTATTCCTGCTGTTTTCATCATCGGAAAGAAATTCAAAAAATGCGCTGTCGGAAAGGAGCCTGTAATCAAAGCTTTCATCTTCTACGGGAACACCCATATGGCATTCGCTCGAAACAAAGCAGAAATGACTGACCGGGATATCACCGGTATATGTCTTGAGCATGATCTCCTCCGTCATCGAAGGAAGAGAGCCTATACCGCTTATCAGTTCAAGCTCCGGGAATATCCTCTTTGCTATGCCGTTCATCCCTCTTGAAAACTCGTTCTTCAGTTCTTCAATGCGTCCTTTATCCGGAATGATCCTAATAAGGGCTTCCTTAAGTTTCGGTGTAAGTTTGACCGTATCGGGAATACTTCCGGCTTCCATATCCGAAAGGATTGTTTTCCAGAATTTTTTCATCTGGTTAAAGAATATCAGAAGGTCATACAGGAACAGGCCTTCTACGGTAAGGATATCTTTGTACGAAAAAGCGGTCCAGAGCTTAGCATACAGATAATCATAATCCTTGGCACTTACAAAGGTAAGATCACTCCCTCCCGCAAACTGCTCTGAAGGAAATAGACCGTGCTCCGACTGATAGGCATAATAAAGCTCGGAAAGCAGTTTGGGTCCTTTCTTTATGACATCATCGTCATTATTTTTTCTCAATCTGCTTACGAAAAGCCTGACATTCTTTCTGTCTCCCGCAAGTCTGATAAGTCTGTCGTCTATCTGCGTCCCGTACCTTTCAAGCGCTTCATAAGTGACCGGGAAGACCTTTCTTTTGCCCGCACTTCCGGATGTCACCGCATAATCATATACGGGATATGACGTAAGCACCCCGTCCTGTCCTGACATCATCCTGTCGACAGCTTCTTCATAGTCGGAAAAACGGCTCAGCGGAACACGTTTTATATATTCTTCAGCGGTGTCGATATTACCGAATCCGTATTTTTTCCCGTACTCCGTATCGCGGTTGTCGAAAAGGATCTTTTTGAGATTATCCCTGTTTACGGCGATAAAACTGTCATCCTTATTCAATTTGACTGTTTCTGCGTTATCCTTCACTTAAAACTCCACGGAAAGAATATTCATTCCAAGGGTGTAAATATATTTTCTGTTCTTTGAGATCTTTTCTATCATGCGGATCCCCATCATGAGTTCATCCTCATCGTCCGAAGAACGGAACGGGTCATATTTTTTTCCGAAACACATTATCCCTATTCCGAATACGCCGTTATAAGCATAAACCCTGACCTCGACCGGATCGTCTTCCTTAAGGAGCGAGTTCCTTGCCACAACTGTCATGACTTCCTCGAGCGAAAGACCGAGCTTCATCGCAAGTTTGGGGTCCATATCATGGTCGGTACAGAATTCGGTGATGTCTTCGCTTGCTCTGCATATGTTGTCGTCGGAAGCAAGTATGGAAAACGTCTTGACCCTGCCGTCCTTTTCCATACTGTCATCGAGCAGGAGCAGCTTTGAAAGCTTCTTTTCCTTATCAAGCGAAGCCTTCAGATACGAAACTGCCGGGATGAAAAGACATGTCACGATCATTCCGACGGGAAGGAAAAGGAATATATCCATACCCGCCTTCATGAGCAGCCATGCCGAAAGGAGCGGACAGATAAGGATCCTCATCATCATGATCATATTTGCGATGACTATCCTTCGCGTAACATTATAGTACGAGCCCAGCATTGAGCACATCAGTTCAAAGATGACCGAAAGCCCAAGGCAGATAAGCGGCAGAAGGATCGGCCCGTCAAGCTTGTAAAATGTCTTTATCGGAGCGTTGAATACCGCCAATAATACGGCATAGGCTCCTGCCAGCACCAGTCCGGTCTTCATCTCGATCTTCAGGATGAACCTTATGCCTTCGTTGTCATGACCTGTATGATATATACCCAGAAGCGGGATGGCCGTACGTGGTACCCCGGCGAGTATGCATAAGGATAATTCCGACAGGGCATTCAAGACCGCCCAGACCTTCATGCCTTCCATTCCGGAAGATCTGTAGATCAGATAATTCAGTACATAAAGCCTGATGACGTCAAGCAGATTTCCGAGTGCGGATACACTCCCGAATTTCATTATATTCACGATATCAAAGATCTTCAGTTTCCCTATCTTCAGTCTGAACATACCGTTCCGATCCTGCATGAGAACAAACCCGAACAGACAGGATAAAGCCACCGAAAGAACGCTCGCCAGAGATGCACCCGTGATCCCGAGGTCTGCAACATAAAGGAATAGATAGTCAAAAAGAATATCCGTGATTATCATTATGATCATCATGAATGACAGGCTCTTTCCCTTGCCGTCAAGCTGCAGATAGTAAGTGGGAACGTAGATGAGGATATAAAAAGGCGATCCCAAAAGTGTTATGAACACATAATCCTTTACCTGTGAAAAAAGGGTACTGTCGGCACATATCAGCGATGTGATAAGATCCGAAAAGAATATCCCCGCAAGGATGAATACGATACCCGCGATCAGGCTTATCGCCACCATCGAGTGGTGATATCGTACCGCTTTTTCGACATCATGTTCTCCCAGCGCCCTTGAGGACAATATGGAAGCACCGACACCGAAAAGACACCCTATCATGCAAAGCACCAAAAAGACAGGCATGCTGTATGTTATCGCTGCCAAAGCACCGCTGTCGAGCCTCCTCGTTACAAACGCCGAGTCGATGATAGCGTTTATCGTCCCGCCAAGGACCGAGATCATCACCGGTATAAGGGCTCTGTGATATTCATTACTTAAAAATCTACTGTTTCTTTCCATTCTTTATATATACTTCATCAAGAACTTCTTTAGTCCATTTTCCGAAGAAAGGTCCGTTCACTACCTGGACATCATCGCTTCCGCCGAGCGAAAGATTACATTCGATAAGTACGGCTTCTCCGTTTTCATCTATTGCGACATCCCACGAAACAAGTCTGAAATGGGCTATCATCGGATGGGCTTTCTTGACAAGTTCCGTTGCCGTATCGTTGCATGTGAGCTTTATATCGGAAAATCTGACATGCGTGTCGGGATGTTCGGTGATCACATCCCCGTTATCTAGAGCTCCTATGTTTCCGAGCTTTCCGTTTTTTCCGACTCCGATGTAAATGCCTCCCGAAGAGCCGTTATCGACTCTTGAACTTCCCACTCCGAGCCGCAGTGATGTTGAGAGGATCTCAACGTTATCGTTGATGAGCAGCGAAACGATCCTTAACGTGTTTACCGAGCCGGCGTGAAGAGCTTCAAGTTCGGGGCTCTGCTTCAGAGGTCTTTGGATCATAAGATCCGCTCCCCTTGTCTTTCTGATCACGTTCCTTATGACGGATGCGCGGTCCTTTTTCGCAGTATGATCATCAAGCGATATGAAAGTAACGCCCGCTCCACCTTCGGAAAAGCACGCCGTCTTATATACCGCTTCGTCTTCGCTTATAAGGAGTCTTAATGCCGAAGCCCTGTCAAGCACCTCATAATCCGGAGAAAGCCATATTCCGTTTATCCTCATTGCGACGGTTTCCGGTTGTCTGATCCCGGAAAACAGTCTCGGATAGTAGCATTTATTGTCATAGTATGCTGCGGCGCGTCGGTCACTCAGATATCTTGTGATATCACATATATACTGTTCCTCGGGTATATAATCGGGATAAAAGATCCCGGACTTTCCTTTATACAGCCTGTGATAGATCGTGGGAACATTCTTTACGTAAGGGGCATAGAATTCCCTGATCGCTTCTTCCTCCCATCCGTTGAGCCTGGGAAATCTGGAAAGCAGCGGCTCTACGGATCTTCTGTCGATCTTTTTAAGCGCCGCATTCGTAAGAACGCAGTTCCTGGTCTTTCCGGACTTGTAGTAACCGTCCAGTATGCCAAGAAGGTTGTCACGCACATAATGGAATGCCATTGAGTCCCTGAGATCATCGGTGATCCTTCGTCTCCGGCCGTTCTTATAGAATACCTCTTCGAGCACTTCGCCCGTGATATCGCCGAATAAGGGCCCGCTGCAGGACTGTATGTTTCCTATCCCCGCCATGCTGAGATTTGTTTCCACCAAAATGGGGTCCGCGTTCATATCTATCGCTATATCCCACGCTGCGATACGGCAATGTGCCATAACACCGTGAGCTTTTTTTACAAGTTCTTTTGCTTTATCGATCCCCGCAAGGCGGATGCCTCCCAGGGTATAATGAAGATCCGGGTGCTCATATAATACTTTTCCATCTGATCCGGCACCCGTGTTCATAGTCACGCCGTCTTCGTCAACTCCGACAAAAAAACCGCCGCTGCAGATATTATCGACCGCACCGTCACCTGCCCCTATACGTACGCAGGTCTTAAATATCTTTACCTCGTCATCGATGATGATCGACATGATACGGAGTGTATTGACCGATCCCGGATGAAGGGCTTCAAACGACTCGTGCTGCTTTATCCTTTCCTGTATCACCAGGTCATCGTCATCCTTTTCAAGTATCGATACGAGTTCTTTTTCTATATCTTCCTTTCCGATAAAAAAGACACCGAAACCGCCTTCGGAATTAAAAGCCTTTTTGACAACGGCTTCTTTTTCCCGTTTTATGAGCCCGATCATTTCATCACGGGTGATGATCTTACGATCGGGCGAGATGAGAAAACCGTTCATCCTCATGCCTATAAGGCGCGGTTGCCTTATATTTGAAAAAAAGCTGTAATAATAACATTTATTGTCAAGGAACCTTGCCAGTTCCCTGTCCGTATAGTATCTCTCTATCCTGCACGCATAGAGATCCTCGGGAATGTAATCGGGAGAAAAGCATCCCGATCTGGCGGTATAGATCCTGTGATAAAGAGGATCGATATCAGTGTATCTTTCAAAACGGTCACGGATCTCGCTTATCTCTTCAGGCGTCAGCTGCCTGTAGTCGTTCTTCCCGGCCATTCTGAGGTTCTTCTTCCTCAGGATGCTCTTTAAAGCAGAATTACAGAGGGTATTTAAGTCCGTAATACCCTCTGTATATTCTCCGGTCATTATCGAATATAGATTGTCCGTGATGATCTTTCGACCTTTTCTGTATCTCATTTTTGATTCTATTCTTCAGATCCGTTCTCTATAAGTGAGAGCACGGTACGCAAAATGTGCGTATGATATCCTACTTAAAAGAAACAGCGATAAACACAATGTGCCTATCGCCGGCTTCCCCCGAGGATCATTCTATCGTAAGTATATCCGTCATTCCCGTAACCTCGAGGATCTCCAGGATATTATTGTTCACGTTGATCAGTTTCATCGAACCTTTTTTATTCATGGTCTTCTGTGTGGCAAGAACGACTCTTAATCCGGCCGATGAAATGTATTCAAGATCCTTGAAATCAAATATCAGGGATCCTACATCGTCAAGCTTCGTCGAGAGTTCTTTTTCGAGCTCCGGAGAAGTTGTTGTGTCCAGCCTGCCTGCAAGCGATACCGTAAGTTCATTTCCGGCATTCTTAAAATTCATATCCATTTTTATCTCTCTCCTTTTGTGATTTCCGTCTATCGTGAATCGGGATCTTCGCCCCTTGCGATCTTTATTCTGCGCTTATCCTCATACATGAGTTTGTCGGCCTGTGCAAGGACACTCTTAATGTCATAAGGCCTGCTTGCAGACATGACTCCGCAAGCCACAACACATTCAAGATCCGTATCTTCAAGGTTGGATCTTTCAAGAGCAGTTTCCCATGTCTTTCGGATCGACCCGGCCTTTTCTTCATCGGCATTTCGGGCAACAACGATGAACTCGTCGCCTCCCATTCTGAAACCGAACACATCTTCACCGCAGACTGTCTTTATGGAATCAGCTGCTTTTACGATCAGTTTCGAGCCGAACTGATGACCTCTGGTATCGTTCGTTCTCTTTAAGTAGTTCACATCAAAGAAAAAGACCGATATCTTCTCATATGAAGGGAACTCATCCCTCAGCATCTCGTCGAATTTACCGTCGTTATAAAGCCCTGTCAGCTGGTCATGCTCGTTTTCGTACAATATCCTTTCACGAAGAAGGGTGTTTTCTATGTACAGTTTAAACACATTGAAATAAAGCGGATGCATCAGCTCTTCGGATCCGGGCCCGGCAGAGATGACATACAGTCCGTACTTCTCGCCCGAGATCGTCTGTCCGCTCGCGCAGCAGACATATTCTCCTTCTTCATCGGGAAGGGCACATCTGTCTCCGGCGTTATGACCGAACCCGAACCTGCCCTGCGGATGATTTCCCGACATCGTTTTGTCCGTCCCTTTTTGGAGGGCATAGTATTCAAGAGCGTTATGACGTTCAACATATAAAACGGCATTCTGGCACTTGAGATACTTAACGGCGATCGGAAGGACAGCCCTGCTTCCCTCAGACATGGCACTTATCAGATCGCCCTGACATTTCGAAAGCATATGCCATTCTCTCGAATAAGATGTCACGTCATGAAACAGTCCGGCAAGATCGCTTATGTCGTAGATGAAATGGACCAGATATCTGTCATTTTCATCCGTGACTTCTCTTGAGATAACCGAAAAATAGACCGAAGATTCCTTTTCGGCGATCTCCCATTCGATGTCAAGACCTTCCGTCGGTTCTCCGTGAAATCTTTTGGTCCATTTTTTCCATTTTTCATATTCGAAACGAATGTTTCCGGCTTTATAAAGAAGATTCCATTTCGTATCGGTAATAAGAAATTCACCTATCCCGGAGTCAATGAACTTGTTAACCAGCCTGTCAACATTCATCCTATAATGGTCATCTCCACATTGTCTTTTTTAACTCCGACGATAACATCTTTTGCTATGCTGGCAACGATGGACTTTTCAAGTTCATCCCATGCTTCCTTAGCCGGCTCGTCATCATCCGAATAATTTCCGAGACTTTCTTTGTATGAACTGAGTGACCATACAAGCTGTTCACCCAGAGCGGGATATTCATCGGGAAGTCCGAATCCCATCATCGCATAATCAACATAATCGCCGCAGTATTCCTGCTGAAGTCTCATCACATCATCAAAATTCAGAAGACCGTTTTCTATGATCTCCCCGATCTTGCCCATGAATCCCTTGGCAGCGGCATTTTTACCGGACGAAGAAACCGAGAGCAGACTGCTCTTTTTGTTCTTGTCCATATCGGTCTTGGCGGTAAGGCAGACACGGTATTCACCGTCCTTTTTCTCCATCCTCAGGACCGCTTTGAAATCTCCTGCCATCGCACGGATCATGCCGATGGTCTCTTCCGCCATCAGGCGAAGACGTATAGCAGACTTGCGATCCATGTCCTGACTCTTTATAAATCCGTCTATGACTTCAAGAGCCTCTTTGGCCTTTTCTTCAGTATTATCAATATAGATATCTGCAGTTTTCTCCATAATGACTCCTCTTTATCATTCTACAGTGAGAATATCCGAAAATCCTGTAACTTCAAAGATCTCGGCAACTTCTTCGGAAACGTTTTTAACGACCATGCTGCCCTGCTTGTTCATAACCTTCTGTGCAGATAAGAGCACGCGAAGTCCGGCACTGGAAATGTACTCCAGTTTAGAAAAGTCAAATACAAGCGAACCGATACCGTCCAGAGAAGTCTTAACCACCTCTTCAAGTTCGGGAGCGGTTACCGTATCGAGTCTTCCCTCGAGGGCAATCTTCATATCACTTCCGTTAGCTTCTTTTCCAATATTTAACATTTGATTCTCCTTTCCGTAAAACGGTTTTCCTACTTGTTCTATTTTACAACATTTATCCCGTCTGGACAAAGACATATTTATCTTTGGTATTTCGGGGGCTAAACGTTCTTATTTACGGATTCTTCCGCTTCATAGACGGAGATACCGTTTTCCCGTGCGATACGGGCGATATCATCGTATTCCGGCTTTTCCCTTTTCACGCCGTAACCGTACGATCTTTTGACCCTTACATCACCGAATCCGGTCTCTTTAACCGTCATTTCACGTTCAAGGGTATATCTTTCCTTAACGCTGCGTCTGATACCGAGCGTTGAAGTATGCCTGAAGATAAGACCGACGATCTCTTTTTCCGCCTGTTCATCGCACAAAACACATATGAGCGTGCCCGGTCTTGATTTCTTCATCCCGACGGGAACCGTAAATACGTCACGTGCACCGGCATCGAGCAGTATCCCTGTCGCAAATGCGATCTTCTCTCCCGTCATATCATCGACGTTAAAAGAAAGTTCGACGATGCTGTCTTTTTCTTCTTTGGTCTCTCCCAAAAAAGCCCTTAGGCAGTTTGCTTTATCAAAATCTTTCTTTCCCATGCCGTATCCCGTTCTTTCTACGGTCATGACCGGCATCTTCTCAAATGACGAAACAAAATATTTCAGGATAGCGGCTCCTGTCGGAGTACAGAGTTCGCCTTTGATATCACCTGCTCCGAACGGGATGCCCTGCAGTATATATGCCGTCGCGGGCGCCGGGACCGGAAGTATCCCATGGGCGCAATGAACGCTCCCGCTTCCAACATGAACATCCGAAGCGATGACCCTGTCCGGACCTATCTCATCCATCAGCATGCAGGCCATCGTGACATCCGCTATCGCATCCATCGTCCCGACCTCATGAAAATGAATGTCCGTGACAGGAACACCGTGAGCATGGCTTTCCGCTTCGGCTATTATCTTATAGATATTCTTAACATCGGTTTTTATCTTCTCCGGGACAGCGAGCGCATCCACGATATCTTCTATATCCTTCATGTGTGCATGGACATGAACGTGGCTATGGTCATGATCATGATGATGTTCATGATTGTGATGATGTTCATGGTCGTGGTGATCATGATCGTGATCGTGGTCATGGTCGTGATCATGATGATGCCCGTGGCCATGATCATGGTGGTCGTGGTGCTCGTGATCATGATGATCGTGACCGGCATCCTCCTCAGTGACACCGTCCACATAAACTCCCATGTGCGTACCCAGGATCCCGCATTTTTTCATCGGCTCCGGTTTCACGCACACGTTTTTTATCCCTGCGGAATTTATCTTTTTAATAAAACCTTCTCTGTCTTCAAGTAATTCATATAAGGCGGCCGAGAACATATCTCCGGCACAGCCCATCTGGCAATCCAGATAAAGAGTCTTCATTTACTTTCCCCCATATGATTGATAAGACTCGCATAAAAACCCGCTCCGAAACCGTTATCGATATTTACGACGCTGACCCCGGCAGCACAGGAATTGAGCATTGAAAGCAGTGCCGACAGACCTTCAAAAGAGGCTCCGTATCCGACGCTGGTCGGAACCGCTATAACGGGAGCGCTAACCAATCCTCCGACAACGCTGGCCAAAGCTCCCTCCATTCCGGCTATGGCTATGATCACCGATGCATCCATCAACCGGTCCATCGCGGAAAACAGTCTGTGTATTCCCGCAACTCCCACATCATATATCCTGTCTACCTTATTTCCCAGGAATTCAGCTGTAAGTGCCGCTTCCTCGGCAACGGGGATATCGCTCGTGCCTCCGGTGACGACGACAACGGTGCCCGTTCCGTCAGCCTTGCGTTTTTCGCCGACTATCCCGATCATGGATTCTTCATGATAAAATAGATCATCCAATTCCTTTGAAACGATCTCTGCTTTTTCTTTTGATAAACGAGTAATAAGGATGCCGTCGTCCGAACTCTCCTGCATCCTTTTTACTATAGCTATGATCCGTTCGGGAGTCTTCCCGGCTCCATAGATGACCTCTCCGACTCCCTGCCTGTCCTTCCTTTGTAGATCGATCTTGGCAAAATCGATATCGGCATAGGGTTCCTTTTTTATCAAAAGTTCGGCTTCCTTAACGGATATTTTTTTATCACGTACATCTTCCAGTATTTTATAAAGATCCGTATTCATCCTTTATGCTTTGTTCCCTGAAAGAGTTTTTTTGATGATCCCCTGAGGATCCTTTACAAATAAGATCACGAGCCAGATGATCATTCCGAGGGCTACAACACAGAAACCAAGGAATGCGTCATTGAGCATGTCTTCACCGGCGGGAACAAAATATTCAGCTCCGAGCTCGGCATATTCAAAAACGGCATCAACGAGCCACATAAGTGAAGCACCCCAGTACATGAGACAAAGTGTTCCGTATCTCATGGAATTGTCGGGAGCATTCTTATACCATATCAAAGTAGCGATGATAGCGGCAAAAACAGTGATAAGAAGTGTCATGCGTTCATCTCCCCCGAATCAGCGCCGGCCTGTTCGCTCTTTCTTTTTTCTATCGAAGAAGATACCCATACCATACCGGCCCAGGTAAGCGTTACCAGAACCGCCATACATACTCCGGCCGTTCCCATTTCGTGGAGCATTCCCGCAGCATCCCCTTCTCTTACCGCCGTAAGGAACGGGAATGAAGGAATTACCTCACCGTGCCATACATGTTCAAAAGCAAGCAATGCGCTTCCGCCCCAAAGCATGTTGTTAAGCCAGCCGAGCTTTGTCGAAAGCTTTATGCCGCTCTCCTTTACCGATTCCTGGCCTTCTTTTTTATTTTCCTTTTCTTTCTTCTCTACCGCTTTTGTAACGATAGTCGTTACTATCGCCTCAGTTCCCGGTACCAAAAAACAAGCCATTACAAAACCCTCCTTTTAATTGTTCGATATGCGTCCGGAAAACGGATCCGCATACACCGTATTAATTTATAATATCATCTGCCAGTGGCATATTCTACTTATTTTCTGTTGTTTGTTTATCAAAAATCTACCTGATCGTTCCGCTCTACGGGCAGGGATCATCAATTCATTCCGAGTGCCATACCTATGAGCCGGATGATCAGCGCAAGGATCCAGGCAAGTGCACACTGCCAGATGACCACTCCCAGTGCCCATCTTCGTCCGAGTTCACGCCTTATGGATGCTATCGCGGCAACGCACGGAGTGTACAGAAGAGAAAAAACGAGCAAAGATGCCGCCGTAAGCGGTGAAAGTATCGAATTTATGCCGTCACCGAACAGAACGCCCATGGTTGAGACCACACTTTCCTTGGCTATGAATCCCGATATCAGCGAAGTACATATCCTCCAGTCTCCGAGACCCACCGGTATAAGCACCGGCGCAAAAAAGCCCGCGATCACGGCAAGTATACTGTCTTTGGAATCGGACACCGGATCGAGATGGATATTAAAGCTCTGAAGAAGCCAGATCACTATAGTTGCGAGCATGATCACGGAAAAAGCCCTTTGGAGGAAATCCTTTGATTTTTCCCACATGAGCTGCATGACATTCTTAAAGCCCGGAAGTCTGTAGTTCGGAAGTTCCATGACAAACGGGACCGCTTCACCCCTGAACACGGTCTTTCTGTACAAAAGGGCAACGATTATTCCAATGAATATCCCGAGGACGTACAGCGAAGTCATGATAAGCCCGCCTTTTCCCGGGAAGAATACACTCACAAAAAACGCGTATATCGGAAGCTTGGCACTGCAGCTCATGAAAGGTGTGAGCAGGATCGTCATCCTTCTGTCCCGTTCACTCGGAAGAGTCCTTGTGGCCATTACCGCAGGAACGGTACATCCGAAACCGATCAGCATCGGAACGATACTTCTTCCGGAAAGACCGATCTTTCGAAGGAGCTTATCCATCACGAACGCCACTCTTGCGATATATCCGCTGTCTTCAAGCAGCGAAAGGAAAAGGAACATCGTGACTATGATTGGCAGAAAGCTCAGGACGCTTCCGACTCCCGCAAATATCCCGTCCACGACAAGGTTCCTGAGCGTTGCGTTAACTCCCAGTCCGTCGAGTCCCGATGCGGCCGCAGTCGTTGCCATTCCGATGAGTTTCTCAAGAAGTCCCTGTAAAAACGCACCGATGACGTTAAACGTAAGATAAAAAACAGCGGCCATGATAAGGATGAACAACGGTATCGCGGTATATTTCCCCGTAAGGATCCGGTCTATCTTTTCACTGCGGATACGTTCTTTGCTCTCGACGGGTTTTCTGACAGCCATGTCACATACTTTTCCGATATATGAAAAACGCATATCGGCGATCGCTGCGCTTCTGTCGAGCCCTCTCTCTTTTTCCATCTGGAGGACGATATGCTCCATCGTCTCTCTCTCATTCTGGTCGAGCGAAAGCCGGGATATTATCATCTCGTCATCCTCGATGACTTTGCTCGCGGCAAACCTCACCGGTATACCTTCCTTAGCGGCATGATCCCCTATCAGGTGGATGATGCCGTGAATGCTCCTGTGTACCGCTCCGCCGCTATCGTTCTCATCACAATAATCCCTGGGTTCGGGTTTTTCCTGGTAGCGTGCGATATGGATCGCATGGCTCACCAGTTCTTCAATTCCGGAATTCTTGGCTGCGGATATCGGGACCACGGGAACGCCCAGCATCTCTTCCATAAGGTTCACATCTATGACACCGCCGTTGGATGTAAGTTCGTCCATCATGTTGACGGCAACGACCAGAGGTATCTCCATCTCAAGGAGCTGCATCGTAAGATAGAGATTCCTCTCGATATTTGTAGCATCGATGATATTGATAATGGCTTTGGGTTTTCCTTCAAGAACAAAGTTTCTCGAAACGATCTCTTCGCTGCTGTACGGAGACATCGAATAGATCCCGGGAAGGTCTGTTATGAGCGTATCCGGATGTCCCTTGATCTGGCCGTCCTTACGGTCTACCGTGACTCCGGGGAAATTACCGACATGCTGATTGGAACCTGTAAGGCGGTTAAAGAGCGTTGTCTTTCCGCAGTTCTGATTACCTACAAGTGCAAAGGTCAGGAGTTCTCCGTCCGGAAGAGGATTGCCGCTCCCTTTCGGATGAAATCTTCCTTCCTCACCGAGACCCGGGTGCTCCGATCTGTGTCTCTTTTTGTCTTTTTCGATCTCCTTCTTCGCGGGGATCTCTCGGACCGTGATGTTTTCGGCATCGGCAAGTCTCAGCGTAAGCTCGTATCCGTGTATCTTCAGTTCCAGGGGATCTCCCATCGGAGCATATTTTGTCACGGTAAGCTCCGCGCCGGGTATAACTCCCATATCAAGGAAATGCTGCCTTAAAGCTCCGCTTCCTCCGACACTTTCCACTACCGCATTTTTGCCTATTTCAAGTTCTCTTAAATTCATATAATGTATATATCCTTTTATCGTTCTTCAAGGATACTGCATATCCTTTCAAAATCAAATTCATCCGAAGCGGCGAGCAATTCCTTCAGTCTGTTCTCTTCACTTTCGGGAAGGCGATACTTCATAAGTTCATCAAGCACCTCTCCGACTCCGGAATTGTCATAGTCCTGCGCATAGTCCTTTATCTTTCCGAATGCCTCTTTCAGCATTTCGTCACTTATGGGCTCAAGATCATCAACGCGGATCTCTTTGGTCTTCAAAAGACCCGAAAGCTTCCGTCCCAGATCCCTGCATCGTGAAAGCAGACTGCCCACACCGTTCTTCAACGTTGCGATATCGGATGCCTTGCCGGCGTTTTCAAGTTTCTGAGCAAGCTCGGCAATATCTAAAGCACCTATTATCTTCGATGTACTCTTCAGTGAATGTATCTTTATCGTGGCATTTTCTATATCATCCTCGGAAATGAATCTTTCTATCTCATCGGCATTAGACTCCGCCGTTTTGGCAAAAAGACACATGGTATCGATATACGTTCTGACGCTTCCGTTATTCCTGATCCCTGTCTCTACATCGATCTCATCTATATTCTTTACAAGATCGGGTATCTCGCTCTCGTTATCATCGTCGCGAATAACGGATCCGCCGCCTTCTATCATCTTATCCTCGGGCAGATATAAGGCCATCATCTCTTCAAGCCTGTCGGAATCAACGGGTTTGGTAAGATAATCGTCAAATCCTTCGGCTATATACTGTTCTCTTGCACCCGATATGGCATTTGCGGTAAGACATATGACGGGAGTGTCACTGTTAGGATCATCCTGTCTCATCCTCATCTCATGAAGAGTCTCGATCCCGTCTTTGTCAGGCATCATATGATCAAGGAAGATCATATCGAATTTCTTTGAAGCTGTGATCGCCAGAGCTTCGTCTCCGCTCTTGGCCTGATCGATCTTTACTTTGGTCCGTTTCAGAAGGCTCATGAACACTATGATGTTCACAGGATTATCGTCAACGATAAGGACGCTCGCATCGGGAGCCGTAAATCTTTCAGCATTGGCACTCTGTTTCTTCAGATGTTCAAGGTAGGATGTTTCATAATCTCCGAGTTCATCCCACTTTATCACCTGCTGTCTCAGGGAGAATCCAAACCTCGATCCGACACCGTAGACACTCTCGACTTTAAGTGAACTGCCCATCATCTCAAGCATACGTTTTGTTATGGTCATTCCGAGACCCGTTCCTTCGATCTTGCGGTTGCGTTTGGTATCTATGCGCTCGAATTCGGAGAACAGTTTTTCCATATCCTCGGGCTTTATCCCGACACCCGTATCCTTTACGGAAACGTTCAGCATGATGCTGTCCGGATCGTCATCGATCTTTTCATAAGACAGTTTGAAGAGTATATTGCCCTTCTCGGTATATTTGACCGCATTGGTGAGTATGTTCGTGATTATCTGTTTGATCCGTACTTCGTCCCCTTTAAGGAATTTGGGCGTTTCCCTGTCGAACTCAAGGTTTAATACAAGTCCTTTTTCATCCACCCTTGTCTGTATCATGTTGACAAGATCACTGAGCACGGATGAAAGATCGTAATCGACCGGGATGATATCCATCTTGCCGGCTTCTATCTTTGAAAAATCCAGTATATCGTTAACTATCCCGAGCAGGGTCTGCCCGGCTGTCCTTATACTCTCGGAGTAGGAAACGATGTTCTGCTCGCTGCTCTCACGAAGGATCATCTCGTTCATTCCGAGGACGGCATTTATGGGAGTTCGTATCTCGTGCGACATATTCGAAAGGAAAGATGATTTAGCCTCGTTTGCAGCGATCGCTCTTTCTGATTCGACGATAAGGGCATCTCTTTCCTTCTTTTCCTTGTCGATATCTTCGACCATAAAGAGAACATGTGACAGTTTTCCGTCGAGCGTTCTCTGAGACACGACAAATCTTCCCCTGAGCCAGTGGTTTTCGTTGTTAAGGAATTCGACCGCTATGGTCTTTCTGTCACTCAGCCTTTCATCCAGGGTGCCAAGGTCCATGAACCTGTGTACTTCATCCATGGAGGAAACAGCCGTGATCTCATCCAGGATCCTGATAAGAGTCTGTCCCGCATCCGGATAAGTATTGTCCAGGATATCGGTAACTTTCGAACTGTTAGTCTGGATCTCCGAGAATGTATCGTTTATGACATCCACGTCACGAACGGATCTGTATATCTCGGCGGTAGATGAAAGCTGCTTGTTAAGTCGTTCGGCTATGACACTCCTCAGATTTGATTTCCTGAAAACGGCCGCCAGCGTTATGACCATGATCATCACGATGGCTATGGTCGAACCCAGTATCATATTAAGGCCTTTAAGGATACGCGTTGCGTTTCTTACGGAAAGGCATCTCCAATCGTTATCAAGCTTTACGGAATAGACCATATACTGGTCCTCACCGTATTCAAATTCAAAGAAATCCTTGTCCGACCTTTGAAGCTCGGATATCATCGTGGCGGTAAGCGAATCCGAATCAGGCGAGTGATCCTTTCCGATCTCGTTTATGTCCGAATGGGCAATGACCGTATAATCATCGTCGATGATCATCTCAATATCCGAATCGTCCGACATAACAGCTTCTTCCGTGATCTTCTGGATCTCATCCAGTGCAAGGTCCATCGCTACCACGCTTTTTTTATCCTCAAGCATGACCGACAGTGTCATCATGACCTTACCTGACTTTGCATCTATATAAGGCTTGGTCATCGTGAGCTTGTTCGTGCTTTGCACGGTATTTACATACCAGGGTCTTTCCGTGGCAACATAGTCGCTTCCGGGTTCCCAAAGCGTACCGCTTAAAAATTCGCCGTCGATATATCCGTACAGTCCTTCGGATCTTTCGAGTATCGTATTCTTAACGGCAGTCGTCTGTCCGACCATATAATCGAGCATCTCCTGATGAGTCCTGCCTTCCCGGAGCATATTTTCAAGGGTATAAGCGGTAAGCTCGACAACATCTCCGCTGGTCGAAAGATATCTGTTAAAACCGTCCGCCGATTTCATGGCGGTCGTCTCGCCGTTCTTTATGATATTGTTGCGTTTTTCGGTATATAAAAGATTATAGTATGCGAGAATGATCCCGACGATAAAAAAGATAACAAGAAATGCAACTATTATATTTCGTGTTTCGAGCCAGCGCTCGTCTTCATCCTTTTGAATGACTTTTCTAGCCATGCTTCACCGATCCTTAAGATTCCTTAACACCGTAATCGCAACTGCTAATGGAATGATCAACTCTGACACTGTCAAAGTATTCCGATTTTTCCCATTCGTTCATGATCGAATCGATCACCTTGTCGGTATTCTCATCCGACAGTTCGGGCAGTATAAGGAAAAAGCTGTTCTGCTTCCTTTGCATGAGCACATCACTCTTTCTGATGCTTCTCTGTATCGCAGCTCCGAAATGCTCCATGGCTTCCGAAAGATGATTCCTGTCTTCTTCGGTCGAAAGGATAAAGAGCATTCTCGTAACGGCGGTCTTATGTCTTCTGGCATATCTGTCGATGAACCTGTAGATCCAGGTAAAAGCCTCCTGTCCGACCCACATGGCAGACGCGGCTCTTCCTCTTTCCTCGCAGATCGTGATCATACGGAAAAGTTCCTTGTCTATCTGGGAAGAATCCAGGATGTCATCTTCCTCAAGTCCGAAATCAAAGAACCTGCATCCGTGTTTTCCGTTCTGCTTGACCTGATAAAGTGCCTTGTCCGCAAACGAAAAAAGGCTTTCATAATCTCCGCCCTCACCTGAGACCAGGACGCATCCCGCAGACACTCCTATGGGCAGGTTCATTTCATCACCGAGAAGCTCCCTGCATTCCTTTACAAGGTTATCGTTCAGTCTTCCGATAAATGCATCCGCTGTTTTTTTATCGGTGGAATCTTTGAGAAAAGCAAGAAATTCGTCCCCTCCGATCCTGCACAGGAGATCACCGTTGCGGCTGTTCTTACGTGCGATATCGGCAAAAAGGCGAAGGACCCTGTCACCCGTATCGTGACCGTAAAGATCGTTGACGAGCTTGAAGTCATCTATATCGAGGACCATGAGTATTCCTTTTCCCGAGCGGCAAAGGTCGTACAGTTTTTTCTCCCCACCGGCCCTGTTAAGGAAGCCCGTAAGATGGTCGATCGTGACCTCTTCGGTAAGGTTCTCTATCTTCTCCGCGCTTGATATGGTATTCCATATCCTCTGGAGCAGAATGTCTTTGTTGATGGGTTTTCTTATGTAGTCCGAAGCTCCCAGGGAAAGTCCTTTGTTTTCCGCTTCGATATCACTGTCACCGGTAAGGAATATGACAGGGACATGACGGCGTCCTTCCGTATCTTCGAATTTTCTCAGTTTCTTATATGTCTCAAAACCGTCCATCTCAGGCATGAGGACATCAAGAAGGATTATATCGGGAGCATGGTTTTTTAAGAATAAAAGAAGTTCGCGGCCCGACCGTACAGAGCTCACACGCATCTGTTCTCCGCTCAAAAGATCATTTGCATTTTTAAGACAAACCGGATCGTCATCGACCACGACCAGCCAATGTTTTTTCACTCGTCTTCACCTCTGTCATCGTATCATCGGGCGGGGACAGGAAAAAGTATAAAATTCCCCTGTAATTAATATATATCGAAAAGGTTAAGACGTAAAGCGTTGCTTACAACAAAGAAGCTTGAAAGACTCATGGCCGCCGCACCGAACATCGGGTTCATCGTCCATCCCGTCAGATGGACAAATGCCCCTGCGGCAAGCGGTATTCCGATAATGTTATAGATAAAAGCCCAGAACAGGTTCTGCTTTATGTTTTTAAGTGTCGCTCTTCCGAGCCTTACGGATGCGGGAATATTCTTAAGGGAATCGTTCATGAGGACAATATCCGCGGCCTCCATTGCTATATCTGTCCCGGAGCCGACCGCTATCCCGATATCGGCTTCGGCAAGAGCCGGAGCATCATTTATCCCGTCTCCGACCATCATTGTCTTCCCGAGTGCCTTAAGTTTCTTTATCTCATCGGCCTTATCCTGCGGAAGCACCTCCGAAACAACGGATGAGATCCCGGCTTTTTTAGCTATCGCCCCGGCGCTTCTTTGGTTATCTCCCGTGAGCATGACAACATCGATCCCCATATCGCGAAGTTCACTTATAGCGGATACGGCATCATCCCTTAGTGTGTCCTCAAGAGCTATCATCCCGATAATTCCGGTCCCCGATCCTTCTTCGGATGCGAAAAGAACCGGCGTCTTACCGGATGCCGAGATCTCATCGACGGCGGAAAGCACGGTATCATCGTTATCCGTTTCCGTAACGGTCCTGATATATTTAAAGCTTCCTGCGTAAACTCTTTTACCGTCCATGATCCCGGAAACGCCTTTGCCCGGTATCGCTTCGAACCCCGACACTTCTTTTTTGACGGTCCCCAGCATGAGAGCATGTTCGGATATCGCTTTGGCCAGAGGATGTTCGCTCCTGAATTCGAGAGAATACGCGATCGACAGAAGATCATCTTTTTGAACTCCGTTAAAGGTAATGACATCGGATACTTTGATCTTTCCGCATGTCACCGTACCGGTCTTATCGAGCACGACGGTATTTATCCTGCCTGCATATTCCAAAGACTCCGAGTTCTTATAAAGGATCCCGTTCCTTGCTCCGACACCGCTTCCGACCATAACGGCCACCGGTGTGGCCAATCCCAGCGCACAGGGACAGCTTATTACCAGTACCGACACGGCTCTTGAAAGCGCATAACCCGGTTCCGCTCCGACTATAAGCCATATGATAAACGTTATGAATGCGATCGAAATAACGACCGGCACAAATATCCCGGAGATCCTGTCGGCAAGTCTGGATATCGGTGCCTTTGTTGCAGCCGAATCCTCCATCAGTTTTATGATCCTTGAAAGAGTGGTATCGTTTCCGACTTTGAGTGCCCTGCACTTCATGAATCCGGTCGTGTTCATCGTGGCTGCATATACCCTGTCTCCGGTTTCTTTTGCCACGGGGATGCTCTCTCCGGTAAGTGCGGATTCATCCACATCGCTTCCGCCTTCTATTATCTCCCCGTCTACCGGGATGCTTTCACCGGGACGGACTATGAATATCTCACCGGCCAAACAAAGATCCGCGCTGATCTTTTCTTCTTTACCGCCCCTTAATACGGTAGCCGTTTTGGGAGACAGTTTCATAAGAGACTTAAGGGCATCCGTGGTCTTTCCTCTGGATCTTGCCTCAAGTGTCTTGCCCACCGTAATGAGTGCAAGGATCATGGCCGCCGATTCAAAGTAAAGATCGTGCATATAATGTGATGCCGCCTCATGATCACCGGCCGAAACCGAATGTGCCATCAGAAAAAGATTACAGATACTGTATATGAACGATGCTCCCGATCCTAAGGATATAAGTGTATCCATGTTGGGAGCCAGATGGATGATCCCGTTGAATCCGTTGATAAAAAAAGACCTGTTTATCACCATCACTATAACTGCGATCAGCATCTCAAGAAGCGCCATGCTGAGATGATCATCCCTGAAGAAAGACGGAACGGGCCATCCGAACATGGAATGGCACATTGAAAAATACATCAGGATCGCAACGAAAACCACTGATGCGATAAGTCTTTTTATAAGCCGGGGAGTTTCTGTATCGGTCAGAAGATCATCGCCTTCCGCCCCCTCTTCGTTCGTCTTTGATGAAGCTGCCCGTCTTTTAACAGATGCCCTGAACCCGGCATCTTTAACGGCCTTTATGACCTCATCCGGTGAAACATCGCCTTCAACCGCCATAGAGTCAGTAAGCAGGCTGACTGCACAGGATGATACTCCGTCCAGCTTATTTACCGCCTTTTCGACTCTTGCCTGACAGGCGGCGCATTTCATACCTTTAACATTATATTGCATCATCTGAATGACAATACCTTTTCGTAGTCATACCCCCTGTCGGAAGTAAGCACCCTTTCCTTTATCTCAAACAGTACAACTCCGGAAGGCTTTACGTTCACATCATAGGATATCGATCCGTTTTCTCCGCAGGTTAAGACCGAACTTTTGACAAGCGGGTTTGCGGATGATCTTATAAGATCGATCTCTTCTTTTGAGGGGTTTGCCTTCTCTCCCAGGTCATGCCAGACCTTGAGAGGATTACAGGTTTCCTCATCAACGATCTTTTCTATGAGTGTGTATTCCTTTTTATCCGAAGGGAATCTGCACGTGGTCCTATATTCTTCTTTTCCGGTGTTCCAGGCAATTCCTATATAACCTTTGCCGTTCTTCAAAATGACAGCATTGTCATCTTTCCATACACAGGTTTCCCCTTTTTCCTTAAGCTCCTTAAAGAAAGCAAATGTCCAGAATACGGGTTTGGGGATGTTTCCTGCAGCAACCATACCGAATCCTCCGTGGAAAAGAGAAAACGGAACTCCCTGCTCTTCAAAGACATCTCCGAAAGTCCAGTATGAATATTCCTCGTTCATCTCACCGAGCCTTGAAAGCTGTCCTGCTATATAGGCGGCGTTGAGATTGGTATCGTGGATAACACCCTTCGGGGTATATGAGGTGCTGAACTCCGTGATATGCATCGGAACATCCTTATATCTTTCAAAGGAATCTATGATATCACGGCTGGCCTGAAGATTGGCTATCCTATCTTTGGGATCCTCGAGAACGGAATAATCATAATGACCGTTGCGCTCGGGTTGTCCCACCGTATAGTGATGCCTTGTAACGTAATCGGGATCAAGATCGTTTTCTTCGCAGAATTCAAGGAACGATCTTATCCACACATCTTCTTTTACCCCGCAGACCGCCGGTCCGCCGACTTTAAATCTTTTATCCAGATCCTTTATCGCAAGGTAGGATTCCTTAAACAGTTTAAAATACTCCTGCATATCGGCCTTATACCAGAAGCCGGGCAGGTTGGGTTCATTCCATACTTCGATCGGCCAGTCGTAAACTTCCTCGCCGTAACGTGATACAAGATGCTCAAGGAGTGCGACTACCATATCCGTCCACAGTTTATAGTCTCTGGGCGGTGTCGTATTTCCCTTCCAGTAGAATATGGTCTGCGTGCCGGACGCCATTTTTCCGGGCATGAACCCGAGCTCGAGATAAGGCCTTATGCCTCTTTCGATATAAGCATCGAATATCCTGTCAATATAGGTGTAGTTATACTCGACAAAAGTCTTGCCGTCTTCCTCATATTCGTGGTAGATCGCAACATCATCGCTGAAAAGGCCGTGGCCTCTGATGTAATTGAATCCTATGGTCTTCTGTACGAATTCCAGCTCATCAAGATATTCCTTTGTGAGTGCAAGACCGAGTCTCCCGGTTCCGACACAGTAATCCACGTTATTGAAAAAATCTACCGTTTTGCTGTTATCAATGATCATTTCGTTCATGGTTTAATCCCCCCTGTAAAGATTGCTTCTAAGATAGAAGGATTATAACACAGATATCATGTTCATTCCACGTTCTTAAGGGCTTCGGTAAGGGGCACCCTCCTGATCCTCCTCATATCAAAGAGGGAGACGACGAGGTATGCCGCAAATACACCGAGAACCACTTTCACTATATCGGTAACACCGATATCGAACACGAACCATCCGTTCATCCTGTTCATGATAACGGTCCACAGAAGGCTTACGACTTTAATACTCAACAAAGCGGTAATGACCGATGAGATCGCAACAATAACCGCAGTCAGATAAACGTATAACCCGTTGATCTCCCTGTTACTGTATCCGAGGACCTTGACCATTGATATCGATACCGCATTCTTTTCGATGATAAGTTTTGTAAGGAGGTACATCAGCAGCATCGCCATAAGCAGGAATATCAAGGAAAAATAGTCGATATATGCTCCCAGCGAATGATCCAGCTGATTGACTATCTTCAGTGAATCCTCAGTGGTAATGACTGAAGCTATCATGCTCTCATCGATATCATTTATCCTGTTTTTGGAAAGGTATCCCGTAAAGCTTCCATCCTCAAGATCGAACACCCTGTTGAAATTCTCCAGGGGCATCAGTACCGCAAGGGATCCCGGCAGATCATATATGCCTGTGATATTGAACGTGTATTGCTTATTTGAGTACTTTTCGGATAATGTAATGCCGTCATTTTCCTTAAGTCCGAATTTATCCGCATAGGCTACGGAAATATATACGTCATTATCTGCCGATACTGCCGGCAGGTTTATAAATGAACTGCCGTCGGCATAACCGTATACGGATATATCCTCATCCACATGTATGCCGTCAACCGTCTTAAGGCCCGTGATCCCGAACTCTTCAGCCGAAGGTTCTGCGGTCGTTATCCTGTTACCGTCCCTGTCCTCGTTTCCCTTAAGAATGTACTGATAATCCGCCAGCACATAATCCCTCACATCTTTTTTGTAATTATCCAGGGTGGCCGGCAGTCCCACACAGAATACGAGCATGATCATAACGAAAAGGATCCCCAGGAAAAGCACTATGTAATCCGGTGCATTCTGAAAAAGTATCCTGAGCCTGAATCTTTTAAGGAACGACCAGTTCGGAAGTTTAACGGCCTTCTTTCTCTTTGACATGCTCAGGTCATGCCTTAAAAACTTAAGGGGTGATATGAGCAGTTTCCTGTATACGGTGATCACGCATATCGCTATCATGAGTATCACGGGATAAACCGTAGTCTTGATGAAAGCATCCGGTGTCCACAATGTCACATAAGTCGACAGGCTGTACGAATTGAAATACATATTTACGGCCACATTCTTAAGCAGCGTATATCCGAGTACATTGCCTGTCACGGCCGCAATTATCGTAGTGAAAACAGGAACCGTGATATAGTGGATCAGCAGTTCAAACCGTGTATATCCCGAAGAACGAAGCGTTCCTATGACTGCCGCTTCATTGTCTATCGTATTGCTCACTGTAATGGCAAAGATAAAAGCCAGTACCACAACAAGCACTATCAGAAGGACTTCACTCATGGATTTATCGGAGCCCAGATCCGACTGGGCAAAATGTATGGCATTATTGGCATATTCGGGAACAAAGTCCGTCAGTTCGTTCGTGTTGTCTTCATATTTTTCAAGATCGTCAAGGCTCTCTATCCCGTCTATGAGCGCCCTGAACTCTCCTTCGAGCTCATCGCCCCTGTCTTTAAGGATATCCGCGCGATCTTCCAGATCTTCTTTTCTGTCATTCAGTTCATCGCCTCTTTCCTTGAGATCATTGCCGCGTTCTTCAAGTTCTCTGCCACGGTCCTCAAGATCGGCCGCATCTTTTTTAAGCTTTTCTCCGTCCCTTTTTATTGACGCTATCTCGGCCCTTAGATCTTCGGGAAGCAGCATCAGCACTTCCGCGGGAATATCGCCGGATGTACCCGACATCATACCGGGATCCACCGCGACTCCGGCAGCGTTAAGTGATTCAAGGACCTTTGCCGTGACAGTCTGCATATCACTTTCGAGGCGTGTTCCTTTGGAAGAAAGTTTCTCGCCCTCTTCCTTTAAGGCATTTCCCTCCGCTTCAAGCTCATCCGCTTCGGATTGCAGCTGATCGGCATCCACCTTCAATGCATCGCCCTCCGCTTCAAGCTTATCGGCTTCATCCTCAAGGTCTTTAGCCCTGTCGACCAGTGCTTCAAGTTCTTCGGCCTTATCAACATCATCGAGCAATCCTCCGGTTGCTGACAAAACAGCCAGCTGCTTTACGAGGACATCTCCTTTTTCTTTCTGCTCGATCTCATTTTGAGGACGATCGTTATAAATAAATGCATATTGATATGTCTCTATCCCGCGAAGTCTGTCATATGCTTCGGCGGTGACGGCCGCTATATCAAAAGTCAGGGCGTCAAACATGATATCCGTACTTTTTTCATACAGGGTGCTGTAATCCGAAAAGGCAACAAGACCGGTGACTATCATAGACTGACCTGACAGTGCTATGGTATCTCCGACCCTGATATTAAGGTTGTCGGCATGCATCCGGTCTATCACTATCTCATTATCATTCTTTGGGAATTCTCCTTCCATGAGACATATCCCGTTTACTTCATCACGAAGTCTGAAGACTCTGACCTTTGCATCCTTCTTGCCGTCAAGGTCAGCATCCTCTTCAAAGTCCTTATAATATTGCCTGTATGTCTTAATGCCCTCCGCTTCAAGGTATCCTATGAGTTCATCCGTCGGTTCTTCCTTCAGATCAAAATGTCCGTCTTCGATGTTGTATTTCGTGTATGAATCCTTTATCGCGGAGATCATGCTGTTATTGGCAACGAACATACCCGAAACAAAGCCTATCGTCAGTGTGAGCATGCCGAAAAGAACCAGATACTTTTTCCACTGACTCTTAATTTCCCTTGGCAGACGTTTTAACAATGGATTTTTCATCTTGACGATCCTCCCTGTGTCTACCATTCAAGATCAACCGCACTGATCTTATTGTCGTTTATGATATTTCTGCGGACTTTTCCGTCACGAAGCTTTATGGTGTGGTCGGCCATGTTCTGAATCGCTTCGTTATGAGTGACCATTATCACCGTATTGCCGTATTTTTGATTTACTTCTTCTATGAGTTTAAGTATCTCTTTGGATGTGTTGTAATCAAGTGCTCCGGTAGGCTCGTCGCAAAGAAGGATATCGGGGTTCTTGACTATTGCCCTACCGATCGAAGTTCTCTGCTGCTGTCCCCCGGAAAGCTGATTCGGAAGCTTATGTCTGTGTTCATAAAGGCCGAGTGTTTTTAAGAGTTCATCTATTTCTAGGGGATCGTCGGAAAGATATGCTCCGACTTCGATGTTTTCTTTTACGGTGAGATTCGGGATCAGATTATAAAGCTGGAATACATAGCCCAAATGCTTTCTGCGGTATAACGTGAGGGCTTTTTCGTCCATGTCCCTGAGCTTGTCGCCGTTTATCGCGATGTACCCGTCATCGGCACTGTCTATTCCTCCTATTATATTAAGGAGTGTGGATTTGCCCGACCCGGAAGGACCGAGGAGCACACAGAACTCGCCTTTTGCCACTGTGAAATCCATTCCGTTAAGAACACTCTGTTTGCTGTCTCCTTCTCCGTATGATTTGAACACATTGCAGACTTCAAGGAATCTTCCGTTATCCATCTTTTGACCTCCGCTTTAAGCCTGGTTAGTCTATGCTAACTGTTTTGAGAAAAATTTGCAGCAAAAAACGCTGCTATACATTTACATATGAACATTTATTCATATATTCAAAGATATTCTATCACGGTTTTGTTATATGTCAAGTATCAATATTCAAATGATTCAAGGAAACGTTCGGCACGCTCTGTCTTGGGCTTATTAAAGAATTCTTCCGGTCTGCCTTCTTCAATGATACGTCCGCCGTCCATGAACACTATCCTGTCGGCCACAGCCTTCGCAAAAGCCATCTCATGCGTTACGATTATCATGGTCCTGCCCTCTTTCGCAAGCGAAAGGACAACCTCCAGGACTTCACGTACCATCTCGGGATCGAGTGCTGCGGTGACCTCGTCAAAAAGCAGTATCTCGGGGTGCATGATGAGGGCTCTTACTATCGCCACCCTCTGCTTCTGACCGCCGGATAACTGTCTGGGATACTGGTCTTTTTTATTCGAAAGCCCGACACGTTCAAGGAGCGAAAGGGCTTCGGATGCTGCTTCATCTTTATTTCTTTTCTGGACCTTTAATGGTGCCAGTATGACATTCTGCAATATTGTCTTATGCGGGAAAAGATCATAACTTTGGAATACCATTCCGATCTTCTGGCGCTCTTTTACCATATTGCCGGTCCCGGGATTTATGACATTGCCGTCAAGGATGACCTTGCCGTCATCTATCTCCTCAAGTCCGATAAGGCAGCGAAGAAAGGTACTCTTTCCGCAGCCGGAAGGTCCCACTATGACTATGACCTCTCCTTTGTTGACGGACAGATTAACGTCATCCAATGCTTTAAAATCATCAAAATCCTTATGCAGATGTTCTACTTTGAGTATGGTCTCCATAAATCACTCCGATCCGTTATGCGGCTTTTTTCTCCAGATATCTTGAAAGCAGGCTGATAGGCCAGCATGCCAGGAAATACAGTAAAAATACGGTCGCAAATATTCCGAAGGCCGCATTGGGCGATGCTTTCCTGTTGGCTTCGATTATCTGCTGTCCTACCTTGAGGACCTCGACTATACCTATCATCATGACCAGGCTCGTCGTCTTTATCATTCTCGTTATCAGGTTAATGGCCAAAGGCAGAAGGCGCCTTATCGTCTGTGGGATGATGACATACAGATATGTCTGGAGTTTGGTCATCCCCAGTGCATAACTGCTCTCATACTGGATGACCGGAATACTGATGAGCGAACCCCTGACAAGATCGGCCATCTCGGCACTTCCCCAGAATGTGAACACGATTATCGAAGCCGCGGTCGCTGAAAGGTTAAGTCCCATGGCTTTGGTGGCTCCGAAATATACTATGAAAAGAAGGACCATCTGCGGCATGATACGGACTATCTCAAGATATACCCTTGAGACAGCGTTGATCATGGGCTTTTTCAGTGACATCAGCATTCCGAGGATCACCCCGATAAAAATGCTCAGCACAACAGAGATCATACTGATCTTCAATGCCGTCAAAAGCCCCTGCAGAAGCCTTAACATATTGTTTCCCTTAAAAAGGACATCTATTCCGATATCTGTGATAAAGGAACCCATAA
>JAIKZO010000012.1 GCA_024682115.1 Lachnospiraceae bacterium | reverse complement strand
ACGACACATCTACGTGATCATTTCGAAATTACTTTATCTTCGGGAAGATATTTCCTGATCGTCTGCTCGAGCAGATTCGAATCAAGAGGCTTTGTGAGATAGTCCGCAAATCCCGCTTCAAGATAGGTCTTGCGGCTGTCCGAAAGTGCGTTGGCGGTAAGGACGATCGCCACGGTATCCTTGTTCTTTGAATCGGGAAGAGTCCTTATGAGATTGAGAGTTTCAAGTCCGTCGGGTTCGGGCATCATATGGTCAAGGAGAAGGATGTCGTATTTTTTCTCCTTACAAAGATCAACGGCCCGCCTTCCGTTATCGCATATATCGGGAACGATGCCCGTGCGCTTGAGGAAAGACTTGACGATCTTTAAGTTGATGCCGTTGTCATCAACTGCCAGTATCGCTGCATCCGGAGCGGTGAAGTCGCACTCATCCGCTTTATTGTTTTCATCTTCGTCTTCGCTGACATCGGTGAGAAGGCTCTTGCTCGATGCTTCAACCGGAAGATCGATGATGAACTCGGAACCTTCGCCGTATACGCTCTTTACGCGAATGTCACCGTGCATGGAGTCGACGATGCTCTTTACTATCGCAAGTCCCAGACCGGTTCCTTCGATATTCCTGTTCTTGCCGACATCCGCTCTCTGGAAGGCTTCAAAAAGGTGTTCCTGATCTTCTTCTTTGATCCCGCGTCCGGTATCCTTTATGCTCATATTGAGCATGAATCTGCCGTCTTCAAGGTAGGAACCGCCGATGGTGAGAGTAACGGAACCTTCGTCGGTATATTTGATCGCATTGCTGATAATATTTATGAGGATCTGTCTTATCCTGAATTCGTCGGATATCTGTTCGTCGGGAATGCCGCCTTTGATATCGGTTATGAGCTCGAGCTTCTTTTCATCGGCACGTTCCTTTAGTATGGGCATGATATCGCGGATAAGATATGACAGGCGGTATTTGGACATCGTGATCTCCATTTTGCCTGCTTCGATCTTAGAAAAATCAAGGACGTCATTGACCAGCATAAGGAGCATCTTTCCGGAACTCTTTACGCTCTCGGCGTAGTCTGCTATATTGGGATCCTTGTTCTCGCGAAGGATCATCTCGTTCATTCCGAGGACCGCATTAATGGGTGTGCGAATCTCATGAGACATGCTTGCGAGGAATTTGGTCTTGGCTTCGGAAAGGTCGATCGCCTTCTGGCGCTCGTCCCTTATTTTACGAAGGTCATCTATCTGCTGGATGACGGCAAGGACGAGAAGGAAAGCCAATCCCACGAGCATCGGTACATCATCGTGGAATATCGGGGTGAAATTAAGGATCGTGATCTCCGCAAGACAGCAGATAAGGAATCCGGCAAAGCCTATGGCCGTATATCTGTATTCCTTAACCCCTCCCTTGATGACTTCATAAGCCAGGATGCCCATGACTGTGAGTACCTGCAAGCCGAGAACGATATCTATGTAGAGCAGGGCACTTGCAAAAGAAAATGTCTTTGTAAAGTGAAGCACGGACCATGTAAACAGGTTGATGAGCGAGACTATCTGTACGACCTTCATGATCTTTCTGTAACGTCCGTGCTGGAGCGCATCCAGATAGAACACGAGGTTGAAGGGCATCATAAGGCACAGAAGATAGTTTACGATACCGTCGATGTGGTAATGGCCGTAAACGAAGGGGAAAAGATATGAATTCGTGATGAGCCATGCGGATATGATCGCTATGCTCATCGCACCGTAAAGCATTTCTATCCTCTGTTTGTATATCACGGTCAGAGCTATGCTTATGATGACTATGACGGTAGAAAAGATGAACAGTATCTCGCCGAGCATGAACGGAAGCGCGTATCTTTCCATCATCAGGGTGAAAAACTCTTCGTATGTTGCCACGAACGTATCCTGATAAAGGAATCCGCGCCTGCTGGTGCCTTTGCGGATGATCTTTATATCTTTGCCGGCATCTTCGGCTGAGAGCGGAACTATTTTATAATACCTTTTGACAACGCCGCCGGGGACCGAAAAATCCCTGTCCTGGTCAAATGAATCACGCAGTTCCCCGTTTATATATATCTCAACATTTCCGCCTATGATAAAGCAGAAATTCGATCCGTCGGTAACGGTATAAGGAAGGGTGGTTTCCATCGTGAAAATCCCTTTTTGCGGTGGATCGTTCCTGTAGGTGGATCCTGCCTTGGTTGTATCACCGTTGGGAGCGGTTATGGTCCAGTCTTCGATGAAAAAAGGATCGCTCGAATCTATGGGGTCGGAATGGTCGTATTTAAAAAATACCATCATACCCAGGAAAACGACGCCTAAAGTGATAAAGAATATGGTCTTTACTATGATGTTGAATGTTTCGTATTTTTTATCGGAGACATTTCCGGACATGATATTTCCTCTTTAATAGTCGTAGGTTGTTTCTTTGATGACCTCTTCGGTGTCGGATCTGAAATAGACCACTTTGATCACGGGATCGCTGATCTTTTTAAATACCACATTGTACATCTTCCCGAAAACGGTGTGCATCTCGGGGATGATCTCTTCAAGGACCGTGACTTTTTTGCCTTTTATATAGTAGTCGAACTCGGTATAATCCGAATTGGCCTCGACTTTGGTATACATGGTGCTGTCTTTTGAAGCCTGCGTCAGGGCATCGTCGATCATCCTGCGGACCTCGTTTTCGGTCCTTTTGTATTCGGCCTGCGAAACGAGGAGGTCGACGGATCCGTCCGCGTTTACTACGATATCGGATCTTCCGTTTCTCTCAAGGGAATCGACGGAAATGTTAAAAGTCTCTAAGAATTCACGGGGATAATGCAGTGACCTGTAGAAAAAATGCTTGTAATTGCATCCGATGAAAACGGCAATGCATATGATAAGACCGACCAGAGCATACTTTAAGATGAAACGCGCATCTTCGGATATCAGTCCGTAGAAGATGTACCCGATCGCAATTCCTCCGGCTATTATGCAGATCACGCTGACTATCAGATTGATATCCGGCATAAAGCCATCCTCCCCGATTTTTTATACTTTATAATTGTACCATATATTTTTGCCCGTAACAGTATATAATGATAATAGAGATGCGTTCACGACCGTTATTTTTCCGTATCGGAAAAGAGTAAGGAGGTACACATGGTCAAAACAAGGGTAACAATAGAAGGAATGATGTGCAAAAACTGCGAAAAGCACATGCTCGAAGCAATGAAAAAGAACCTCGCCGGAGCAAAAAAGATCTCGGTATCGCATAAGACCGGATCCGCGGAATTCGTTTCGGATGCTCCGATAGAGGAAACAGCGATAAAGGAAGTCGTGGAAGATGCGGGTTATACATTTGTTTCATGCGAAACGGTCTGATATAATCTATAAGGTATGAAGATCCTTTTTCACAGGTACGGGAGCATCGTCGAACCCGATATTCTCGAAGCCTTTGCCCAACTGAACATCGAAGTCATAAGGGATGAGCTCGAGATGGAAAAAAAGGTCATCGATCCGGACCTTCGGATATCCTCCCTTGCGGAGCTGATCCTTGAAAACTCTCCGGATATCGTTTTTTCCATAAATTATTTTCCGTACATCTCGCAGGTCTGTGAAAAACTGAACATAATCTACGCGGCGCTTTCGGTGGATTGTCCGGTGCTTGAGATCCTTTCGACCACGATAAGGAACAGATGCAACAGGCTGTTTCTTTTTGACCGTGCTCAGTATGAGTCGGTCGTTAACGAGAATCCGGAGTGCATATTCTACCTGCCTCTGGCATCCAATGTCTCCCGCTGGGATGGGATTGTGGTCCCCCGGGACGGGGTTAGCAGGCCATTTTACAAATACAACGTTTCGCTCGTAGGATCTCTTTATACCGAAAAATCCCCTATAAGGCAGGCCGCGCTTTCGGAGTACGATCGCGGATATTTTGAAGGGGTTCTTAAGGGCGCGGGAGAATTTACGGATCTTTCGCTCGTTGAAGAGGTATTATCGTCAAATCCCGAGCTTTCCCAAAAACTCAAAGCCTCGCTTCCGGAATACTGGGAGCGCTGTAACATAGGTGAAACGGTAACGGATACCGACGATTATATAAGCACGATGCAGGTTCTTGGGGCTGAGCTTACCGCAATGGACAGGATGAAGCTCTTAAATGCCATTGCTTCTATCCCCTACAGCGAAGAACTTATCGGAGACCACGGAAGATATGCCAAGGATGCCGACAGATCCGTATTCAGTCTCTTTACGAGATCGGACACGACCGGGCTTTCAAAGGCGGTTTCGGTTCACGGCGGAGTATCCACGCACGAGGAGATGCCCCGCGTGTTCAAATGTTCAAAGATAAATCTCAATCCGACAATGCGCTGCATAAAGACGGGACTTCCCCAGAGGATATGGGACATCATGGGATGCGGAGGACTGCTGCTTACGAATTTCCGCTCGGAGATTCCGGATTATTTCGAGATCGGAGAGGATCTTCTTTGCTACGAGACCGAGAAAGACTGCATCGAACTCATATCGTATTTCCTTTCGCATGACGACGAGCGGGAAGCGATAGCATTGAGCGGATATAACAAGGTAAAGAACCTTCATACTTATGTGATCAGGGTGGCGCAGATGCTCTCTGTGATCTACCCGGAGTAAAAGATGATAACCAACGCACAGGAAAAAGACAAAGAAGAGATATTAAAGCTCTACCGCATGCAGATCGGAAGGAAGTTCTGCCCGTGGGATGAGCATTATCCTTCCGAAGATGAGATAGAATACGATCTTTCGAGGGACAGCCTTTTTGTTATGAAGGACGATGAAGGCAATATCATCGCGGCGATCTCGATAGATTCGGATGAACAGGTGGAAGCGCTGGAGTTCTGGAGTAAAGAGCTTTCGCCCGGAGGAGAACTTTCAAGGCTCGCGGTACATCCCGATCATCAGAACAAAGGGATCGCACCGATGCTCATAAAGCACTGCATGGAAGTTTTAAAGGAACGCGGTTATAAGAGCGTTCATTTTCTCGTTAACAAAAACAACGAAAAGGCGCTGAGGTCATACGCCTCACTCGGCATACCGAAGGTCGGAGAGACTTTCATGTATGAACAGCCTTTTTTCTGTTACGAGAGCAGATTATAAAGATCGTGGGGGAAACCGGGCGGCCGTATGAGCGGTCAAACGGACCGGATGATCGGATAAACATGATTTCGGAGTAAAAATGTCAGGATCGATACTTGATTACAACACGGTAGAACTGGATAAAAATGACAACAGTGTCATAATAATAGACCAGACCCTGCTCCCGGGAAAGACCGAACTCATAAGGCTTCGGACGGCGCAGGAGATCTGGGATGCCATTTATCTTCTTAAGGTAAGGGGCGCACCGGCAATAGGCGTTACTGCCGCATTCGGTATGTATGTCATATCGGTGAGTCTTTTTGAAGAGATAAAAAAGGATATCGCATCGGGAAAACTTTTCGGAGAGGATGCCCCGGAACGCTTTAAGAAAGAATTTGAGGAAAAGAAGGAATTCATCAATTCCTCAAGACCGACCGCGGTCAATCTCTCGTGGGCACTTAAGAGGATGGATGAAGCGCTTAAAGCGGCTTTACCTGACGACGGAACGGGAAAAGACGGCGGAGTTTCTTCAGGTGCGGCGCTCCTTGAAAAGGCCGTCGCGGCTCTTTACGATGAAGCGGCCGCGATACAGAACGAGGATATAGAGACCTGCAGAAAGTTAGGCGAATACGGCTTAAGCCTTATCAAAAAAGGCGACGGGATCCTGACGCACTGCAATGCGGGACAGCTTGCGACGAGCAGGTACGGTACCGCAACTTCCCCGATATATCTGGGATATGAAAAAGGATATGACTTAAAGGTCTATGCCGACGAGACAAGGCCCCTCCTTCAGGGTGCCCGCCTTACCGCATACGAATTACAGAGTGCCGGTGTCGACGTTACTCTGATCTGCGACAACATGGCTTATTCGGTCATGAAAAAAGGATTGATAAATGCGGTCTTCGTAGGCTGCGACAGAGTGGCGGCAAACGGTGACGTTGCAAACAAGATCGGAACGGGCGGCGTTGCGACGATCGCAAAACGCTTTAACATTCCTTTTTATGTCTGTGCCCCTACATCGACGATCGACCTTAACACTCCCTGCGGCGATGATATAAAGATCGAGCAAAGACCTGCGGATGAAGTCACCGAGATGTGGTATGAACGCAGGATGGCTCCGGACGGAGTGAAGGTTTATAATCCGGCGTTCGATGTTACGGATAACGAATATATAAGTGCGATCATCACGGAATACGGGATAGCTTATCCTCCGTACGATGTGTCGCTTAAGAACATCCTTGAGATCAAAAAGAAAGGATGAGGTACCATGGATAACAGCATGCTGAACGATATAAAAAAGGTTGTGGTCTTCGGAGGAGGAACCGGTCTTTCGTGTCTTCTTTCTGGACTTAAGCTTTTTCCGATAGATGTTACCACCGTGATCGCGGTATCCGATAACGGATCGAGCACGGGAGTATTAAAGGAAGAACTCGATATACCGGCGGTCGGAGATGTCGGCAAGGTCCTTCTTTCGATGGCAAATGTCGACGAGGATTTCATCGATCTTCTTCAGTACAGGTTCGATAAGGACGGATCGCTCCATAACCATCCGGTAAGGAACATCATGCTCGCGGCTCTTATCGAGACCAAGGGCAATCTTACGGAAGCCACCAAGTACATGGCAAGGCTCCTTAAGGTCAAGGGAACCGTTCTGCCGCTGACGGAAGAAAAGGTCGACCTTGTGGGAAAAGGAGAGAACGGCGAGTATTACGGGGAGGAAGAAGTATCCCTTAATATAAAGAACATTGACAGGATCTGCTATGACCATGAGGTGCATGTCAACGATGAGATCATTGAAAAGATAAAAGGCGCGGACCTTATAATATTCAGCCCGGGAAGCCTTTATACGAGCATACTCCCACATCTTCTTTCAAAGCAGGTGGTCGATGCGATAGATGATGCAAAGGCGCCGATCATGTATGTTGCGAACCTCGTGACACAGCCCGGCGAGACCGATGATTATACGGTCGGGGATCACATCAAGGTTCTTAACAGATATCTGGGTACGAGAAAGACGGATATAGTCGTTGCGAACAATGCGCACATAGACGGGAACATAATCGAAAGATATTTTTCAACGGAGAACAAGACGCCGGTGACTATCGATGCTTCTTTATTTGAAGATCCGGATATAGAGATAATCGAAGGCCATGTCTTTAATATCGAAAACGGTAAGATAAGACATGACCCTCTTAAAACTGCGTATCTTATTTTCTCTTATCTGATGGACAGACTCTCTTGAAGTTGCGGGGCAGTCACGGGGACGGTTCTTTTGACTGGTCCACGACCAGTCAAAAGAACCGTCCCCGTGACTGCCTATGACTGGGTGAAGATGCGGTCTTTGATCGGTGTGAGAACCTTTATGAGTATGGAACCGAGGATCACGCACGAGATGATTTCGCCTGCACCCACGGTGAGCATCTGAAGGGGGATCCCTCCGGGTATACCGTAAGCGTAAGTGAGTACGAACGGGATGATAAGAGCGTTTGAGATGACCGGCGGAAGTGTCACCAGTATCTTATTTTTGCGAAGGAACCATGAACCGACTGCACCGATGAGCGTTGCGAGCGTTCCGAAGATGATATCCGGTAACATGCATCCGGTGACAATGTTCGATATGAGACATCCTATCGCGAGACCGGGGACCGCTGCCGGAGTAAAGAAAGGCAGCACGCACAAAGCTTCAGAGAATCTGACCTGGATCATGCCGTTTGCGAGATTTATTACTGCGGCCACCACGGTCAGGACAACATAGATGGCGGCGATCACGGCCGCCTGAGTCATGTAAAGAACACCTTTTTTCTGCATAAAAAAACCTCCTTTAGGATATTTGACGGATGGGAAGGAGTCAAACATCCGCACGTCCGGTGAGTATAGCACAGCCAAAAACAATATGCAAGGAGTAAATGTGCACAGCCCCAAACAATATGCAAGAAGTAAATAAATGAGGGAACGAAATGAAAAAATACTTAAGTGAAAGGGAAGCCGCAAAAGCGATCATAGATATCGGAAAGAGAATGTACCAAAGAGGCATGGTTGCGGCAAATGACGGAAATATCTCCGTAAGGATAGCTAAAAAAGAGATCCTCGCCACTCCGAGCGGAGTCTCAAAGGGTTTTATGAAAAAGAAGATGCTCATAGTTACGGACCTTGACGGGAACGTGATAAGGGGCGAGGGAAGACCTTCTTCCGAACTTAAGATGCACCTTAGGGCCTATAAGGAAGATCCTTCGATAATGTCGGTATGCCATGCACATCCGCCTTTCGGTACGGCAGCAGGGATATCGGGTATAAAGCTTGATGCGCCGATACTGGCCGAAGCCGTAATCAGTCTTGGGGATGTCCCCGTTCTTCCTTATCTTGAACTGGGCTCGGATGCGATACCCGAAGCGATGGCACCGTATTATAAGACCCATAATGCGGTGATCCTTGCAAACCACGGTGTGACCACATGGGGAAAAGACCCTTATGATGCCTACTACAGGATGGAATCCGTGGAATACTATGCCAGGATGATGATAATCACCGGAAGCATAGCGGGAGCACAGAATCTTCTTTCAAAGGATGAGATCGATGCACTCGTCGGGATGAGGGAAAAATTCGGTATCACAAGAGGCGGATACCCGAAGGTCGAAAATTAATCAATTTTTTATATTTTTTTACTATGTTTTTATTCTGTTTTTTTCAAAACAGGCTATAATAAAATGCGGTATCGGGCGGGACAGTCTGATAAGGATAAAGGATCTGCCCGGTACATATAAAGGATCATCACGATATGACTGACATTTCCAAGTTTAAGTATAAATACGAACTGCATCTTCATACGAATCAGGGAAGCAAATGCGGACACAATACCGGCGCCGAGATGGCAAAAGCCGCCAAGGAGGCAGGATATTCGGGAATCGTCGTAACGGATCACGCCTGGGGCGGAAATACCGCCGTGGACAGGAGCCTTCCGTATGAAGAGTGGGTCAGACAGTACATTAAAGGTTACGAGGATGCCAAAGCCTGGGGCGATGAGAACGGACTTCTCGTCATGTTCGGCATTGAATCCGGTTTTCAGGGAACCGAATTCCTTATCTACAATCTGACTCCGGAATATTTTATGTCAAGGCCGGAGTTCTGGAATGCCACGATAAAGGAACAGCTTAAGTTGGTTCATGAAGGCGGCGGGATTGTGATGCATGCCCACCCTTACAGGGAAGAATTCTACATCCCCGAGATCAGGCTTTTCCCGGATGATGTTGACGGCGTCGAGACGATAAACGCCACGCATTCATCCCATCTTTCAAAATCCCATCTGGGTATGCAGTACAACGAATTGGCGATCGAATACGCCAGAAAACACAATTTTCCGACCTGTGCGGGGTCGGATGTTCACTCAACGATCATGTTCGGAGGCGGGATACTGACAGAAGAGCCTCTTACAGGGTCGCAGGATCTTAAGGATCTTATCCTTTCCGACAGGATGTATCTCCTTACGGACGGAGACAGGATATATGACAGGTACGGCCTGTTGCTAAGGGATTATGAAGCGTAGGAAAAGACACATCACCCTTACGGCCGTATTGACCGCGGCCATGCTCCTTACCGGATGCTCCGGTACGGAGACAACGAAAGAAAAAGTATTTCTTACCACGGGTTTTTCGGAAAATGAGGTTTTCATCCTTAAGGATGTCGATGCCGGCATCTCGATGACATGCCTTTTGCCGGAGGCCTATGTTTATCTTGCGAATACAAAGTGCAAATACGAGGACGTATACGGTGAAGGGATATGGGGAACGTCGGTGGACGGGATCTCGATGCCCGAGAACATCAAGGATAACGTTATCTTCGAGCTTTCGCAGATAAAGGCCATGAACATACTCGCGGGAAAGAGCGGGATCACTCTGAACGAAGAGGAAGAAGCTCTGGTAAACGACTGCGCAAATGATTACTATGCATCGCTGGGAAGCTGGGAAAGATCAAAGATAATGGTGACACCGGAGATCATAGAAGAGATGTACAGGGAATATGCCCTGGCTGACAAGCTCTACAGGAGCAGCATTCAGGACATCAATCCGGAGATATCCGATGACGAGGCCAGGACCATCACGGTTCAGCATGTATTTGTTAAGACATATACGATAGACGAACACGGAGATAAAGTCGATTATTCTTCCCAGGCCAAGGAGATCGCATATCAGAAAGCTCAGATGATACATGAACTGGCCCTCGACGGCGAACATGATTTCAAGGATCTGGTGCTGCAGTATTCGGACGGAAACCTTTCGGATTATTCCTTTGCAAAGGATGAGACCGAGCCGGAGTTTGAAGAAGCCGCTTTTAATCTCGGAACCGACGAGATATCCGATGTGATCCAGACCAGATACGGATACCATATCATCAAATGTATCACGACATTTAACCGTGAGGAGACGGATCTTAACAAGATAAAGCTCTCCGAGATCCAGAGGCAGGAAGTGTTCGGCGAGGACTATGATGCCTATGCAAGGACTCTTTCGACATATTTTAACGATGAGCTCTGGGATCCGGTTACCATGAGCGATGTGGACGGTGTAAATTCTCAAAATTTCTTTGAGATTTATGATAATTATTTTTATTACTAGAAGAGGTGATTTTTTATGGCTAACAGACAAGGCAGTCTATCCATCAACAGCGAGAACATCTTTCCGATAATCAAGAAATGGCTCTATTCGGACCACGATATCTTTTACCGTGAGCTCATTTCCAACGGATGCGATGCCATAACGAAGTTAAAGAAACTCGACATGATGGGTGAATATGCGCTTCCCGAAGGATTCAAGCCCAGGATCGACATCCTGGTAAATCCCGAAGAAAAGACGATCAAGTTCATCGATAACGGTATCGGAATGACCGAGGATGAGGTTGACGAATACATCAACCAGATCGCTTTTTCGGGCGCAGCGGACTTTATCGAAAAATATAAGGACAAGACATCCGAAGACCAGATAATCGGACATTTCGGTCTCGGTTTTTATTCCGCGTTCATGGTTGCAGACAGGGTCAACATCGATACCCTTTCCTATACCGAAGGCGCAAAGCCCGTTCACTGGGAATGCGACGGCGGAACCGAGTTCACGATGGAAGAAGGCACACGCGATACCGTCGGCACGACGATCACGCTCTTCCTCAACGAGGATGTGCTTGAGTTCTGTAACGAATACAAGGCAAAGGAAGTCATAAAGAAGTACTGTTCTTTCATGCCTACCGAGATATATATCGCAAAGGAAAACACCAAGGAGACACAGATCGTCAAAAAGGACGAGGTCCTTCCCGATGATACGGTAGTCGAAGAGATCAAGCCCGAGAAGGAAGGGGACGAGGAAAAGACCAAGATAATCAAGCGCCCCGAACTCCTTAACGATACAAATCCCCTTTGGATGAAGCATCCGAACGACTGCACGAAGGAAGAGTATCTTGCCTTCTACAGAAAGGTTTTCCAGGATTACAAGGAGCCTCTGTTCTGGATCCACCTTAACATGGATTATCCTTTCAACTTAAAGGGTATCCTTTACTTCCCGAAGATCAATATCGAGTACGAGTCGATCGAAGGTGTGATAAAGCTCTATAACAACCAGGTATTCATCGCCGACAACATAAAGGAAGTCATCCCCGAATTCCTGATGCTCTTAAAGGGCGTCATAGACTGTCCGGACCTTCCGCTCAACGTTTCAAGATCCGCTCTCCAGAACGACGGATTCGTCAACAGGATAAGCGAATACATCACAAAGAAGGTTGCCGACAAGCTTTCCGGAATGTGCAAGACCGAAAAGGAAGAGTACGACAAGTACTGGGATGATATAAGCCCGTTCATCAAATACGGCTGCTTAAAGGACGATAAGTTCTGCAAGAAGATGACCGACTACATCCTCTTTAAGAACCTTGACGGCAAATACCTTACGCTTCCCGAGTGCCTTGAGGTCAACAAGATAGACACCGGCGACGACGAGAATGAAAACGCCGAAAACAAGGAAGGCGCAGAGGTTAAGGATGAAGCTGCCGATAAGCTTGAAAAGGCCGAAGCCGAAGTCCTTGATAAGGACGGCAATCCAGTAGAGGAAGAAAAGAAGGAAAAGGTCATCTACTATGTGACCGACGAACAGCAGCAGGCTTCCTACATCCAGATGTTCAAAAAGGCAAAGATGGATGCGGTGGTCCTTACCCACAACATCGACCAGCCTTTCATCTCACAGCTTGAAGCAAAGAACGAAGGCATAAAGTTCCAGAGGATAGATGCCGATCTTACCGATACCTTCAAGTCAAAGACATCAAAGAAGGAAGAAGAGGAGCTCAGCGCTCTTTCCGACAAGATAAAGGATGTCATGAAAAAGGCCTTAAAGAAGGACAATATCACCGTTAAGGTCGAGAAGTTAAAGAACAAGAAGATCGCTTCGATGGTAACGCTCAGCGAGGAAGCACGCAGGATGCAGGATATGATGAAGATGTATTCCATGCCGGGAATGGGAATGAACGACTTCGGCAAGGAAGGCATCACGCTCATCTTAAATTCCAACCATCCGCTTGTTGATTACATCACCGAGCACACCGACGGCGACAATGTTAAGATGATCTGCGAACAGCTTTACGATCTGGCTCTTATCCAGCATGCACCGCTCGAACCGGAGGCTATGGAGAAATTCATCGCACGTTCAAACGACATCATGATGCTGCTCACAAAATAATGTTAAAAATCTTCGATCCCCGGGATGAAAAATTGTCCCGGGGATCTTATCATTTTCCTTTAAATATCCACATGAAAATGGTATACTGAATGAATGGTATCTGTAGTTGAAAACATTCTCAATGGCAATTTTAATACAGAACGACATTCGCTCAATTTCTCATCACCCGTAATCGAATTATCGGTAAATGAAGGGCAGCCTTACGAAGGCAGCTTTACCGTGTACGGACCCAGGGATGTTTTTACCGAGGGTACGGTCTCTTCTACGGGGCTTCGGATGAAATGCCCGGTCGGCTCTTTTTCCGGCTCGGAGTGCGAGATCCCCTTTGTTTTTGACAGTGTAGGGATGAACGAAGGTGATTCGTTCAAGGGAGAGTTTCGCATAATCTCCAATCAGGGCGAATACCTTATCCCTTATGATATAAAGATCGGTAACGATAATCTTGATACCTCGATGGGAGAGATCAGGAATCTTTTCCATTTCACGAACCTGGCGAGAAGTAACTGGGACGAAGCGGCAAACTTCTTTTTCTCGGATGATTTCAAAAACGTTCTCGTGGGTTCCGACAAAGCTTTTCTTAATGCCTACATGGCACTCAGGGATGCCAATGACCGTCATCAGGCTCTGGAAGAATTCCTTTTAAAGATCAAGAAAAAACAGCCGGTTGAATTCATCATCGAAGAACCGGTCGTAAAGATAGATTCGCTTATAGGATCACTCGATAAGAACATCATGATAAAGCGTAACGGCTGGGGCTATTCGGACCTTGAGATCAGCACCGACGAATCGTTCATAATCCTTTTGAAAGATTCGATCACGGAACGCGATTTCACGGGAAACAGCGCAAGGATCCCCTATAAGATAGACGGAGGCCTTTTGCATGAAGGCAGAAACTACGGAACGATCTTCCTTAAGAATGCCTATAACAGCATCGAGATAAACGTCTGCATTAACAACCATCCGATCAATCGAAGGATCGCCGAGATGGAACGTACGGTCAAGCACCATATGATCGACCTGATGCGTTATTACGAAGCATTTCGGTGCAGGAAGATATCGGCCGGGACCTGGATGCAGGAGACCGGGAACATAGTCGACACCCTGCGCGAACTTGACAAGGACAATACCTTATACGAGCTGATGAACGTTCAGCTCCTTGCGACAAGGGAAAGATATAACGAGGCAAGGTGGATCCTCGAGCAGACGGAAAATACCGTTGCGACATCCGACGATCCCACCCTGTACTGCTATTACTATTATCTGACAACGCTCGTTAACAGGGCGGATGCGGATACGGACAAGGTTGCTTCTCTGGTCCGTCATATGTATCACAAGAATCCCGGCAACTGGAAGATAGCATGGCTCCTTATGTACCTTGAGGAAGACTATGCCAGATCCGGCCAGAAGAAATGGGAACTCATCAACAAGCTTTACGATCTCGGCGCCGCGAGCCCTGTGCTCTACGTTGAGGCTTTTGTGATACTTCAGAACAATCCGACGATCTTAAGCAAGCTCGGCGATTTCGAGATACAGCTGCTCCGCTATATGGCAAAAAAGGATATCCTTACGCCCGATGTGATAGAGCAGTTCGTTTACATGTTCGAAAGGCTCAAGGTCTATAAAGAGCCGCTGGTCGATGTATTAAAGGCCTGCTACAGGGTACTTCCGAACAACGAAGTCCTTAAGGCACTCTGCATGCTGCTCATCAATCTCGGCGACACATCGCGCGAGTCGTTTGCCTGGTATGAAAAAGCCATCGAGAACGAGCTCAAGATCACGAAGCTCTATGAATATTACATGATGAGCATAGACATGGATACCGACGTGAAGATACCCAAGATGGCGCTCATGTATTTTGCTTTTGACAGCAGCCTGGACAGCGTCCATAATGCTTATCTTTACTCGTACATGTACAGGAACAGGAATATCCTGACGGAGCTTTACGACAACTACAAGGAAGCCATAGAAAGATTTGTCTTTGCAGAGCTCCATAAAGGGAACAACAACCGCTTCCTTGCTTATCTTTATAAGAACATAGTTACCGAAAGTTCGATAAACGAAGATACTGCAAAAGGATTGTCAAAGGCGATCTTTGTCCACAGGATAACTTTTTCGCGTGACGACATCACGAAGGTGAGAGTGCGCTATTCGAACATCGATACCGATAACGTCTATCCCGTAAGGAAGGGAGAAAAAGAGATATACATCCCGATCTACGGAAGCAATAACCAGATAGTCCTGTATGATTCGAAGGGCAACAGCTTCATCTGCGAGTCGGAATACGAGATCCAGAGGCTCATGATGCCCGATAAGCTCCAGGGACTTATAGCACCTTACATAAAGAGCGATGTGCTCTTTGATCTGTGGGCCTGCGAACACGGCTCCGACCTTGCCGCGATAAACAACGGTAATGTCGTTAACATGAGAAGGATAGCCGACTGCCCTATAGCTGACAGGGATGTCAGAAAAGAGATAAAAGGTCATCTCATCAGATACTATTACGATGAGGATATGATGGACGAGCTTGATTCGCTCCTTGACGGGATAGGTTATGACGAAGTCCCTGCAAAGGGGTATTCGGAAGTCATACACCTTATGGTGCTCCGCGGAATGTACGAAAAGGCTTATGACTGGATCTGTGCATCGGGCGGAGACAATATAGAGGCCAAGGTCATAGCGAAGCTCTGCCGCAGGCTTCTCGACGAAACGCTCATTAAGGATGAGGAAGATCCTTCAATGACTGCTCTGATCCACAGGGCCTTCACCGTCGGAAGATGCGATGAGACACTGCTCAAATATCTCGTTAGGTTCTTTAAGGGAACCTGTAGGGAAATGAAGGAAATATGGAAGGCCGCAAGAGGCGAGGGCATCGAGGTATTCAAACTCGAGGAAAGGCTCCTTGAACAGCTGCTCTATACCGGAGCGTATGTTTCCGAGCTCGGAAAGATCCTTTCAAGCTATAACGAAAGCTTCAGGTTCGACAACCTTACGCTGGCCGTCCTTTCACAGATCGGATATGATTATTTCGTATATGACAAGCTGATGGACGACGAGTGCATAAAGCTCATAGCGGATTTCATTTCGGCCGACCGGGAGATGCCGTTCGTCCTTAAGCTCACATATACAAAACTCAACGCGGAAAAGGCTTCCGAACTTTCGGATAACGAACTGCGGACGATAGTGATGTACCTCCGCCAGATCATGGCACAGGGCATGTTTTTCCCTTACTTCAAGGACTATGCTTCGACGATCACGTTCATGCACAGATTCCTTGACAAGACGATCATAGAGTACAGGGCTCCGGGAGCAGACAGCGCGGTCATCCATTACATGACCGAGAAGAACGAGAGCAATCACAACGAGTATTCAAAGGAAGACATGAAGAACATGTATCACGGGATATTCGTAAAGCAGTTTGTGCTGTTCTTCGGAGAAAGGCTCCAGTACTATATCGTGGAGAAAAAGGGCGACGAAGAACAGCTTACGGAATCAGGAACGGTCACCTGTTCGGATATGGATCATCAGAATTCCGCCAGCAAATACGGGATGATAAACGATATCGCGATAGCCCGCACGCTCGGCGATTACGATACGATGGAAAAACTCCTCGAAGAGTATTTCAGGCATGAATACCTGCTCAGCGAATTGTTCAGGATGAGCGAATGATATGATAACAGTCAGTGAGAGCAATATACAAATAAATACGAAAAAAGCGCTCATAGGCTATGACCTCGGCAATACTTTTTCCCAGATAAGCTATATCAGGGGAAATAACGAGCCCATAAGCATTTCGCTCGTTGCCGGCACGGAGCAGTACAACATCCCCACCGTACTTGCCAAAAGGAACGGTATCGGACAGTGGTATTACGGGAAGGAAGCACTTAAGAGTGCAGGGAACGGATTCACGCTTGTCGATGATCTTCTGAACAAAGCGATCAGAGGCGAGGAAGTCCTTGTCGAGGATGAGATGTACGATCCCGTCGCGCTCCTTACGCTTTTTGTAAAAAGAAGCCTGAGCCTTTTGGGAATGCATGTTTCTCCGAAGGATATCGATGCGTTCATATTTACGACTCCGGTGCTCGATGCAAGGATGGTCGAGGTCCTGGGAAGAGTAGTTGCGGGTCTTAACCTTAAATGCGACGTGATAACATACCAGTCCCATGTCGAGAGTTTTTACAGCTATATGCTCCATCAGCCCAAGGAACTGTGGCAGTACCAGGTAATGGCTTTTGAATACAATGACGACCTTACATGCATGAGGCTCGAGGTTTCCGAGAACACGAAACCAAAGGTGGTGCTCATCCATGCGGAGGAAGTCGAGTCGTTTAAGTCAGTGACCTGGCCGGAAGACGAGAAGGAAAAGGAAGCGATAGCCGACCGGCTGGATGCGGAGTTCCTTAAGATAAGCGAAGAAAAGCTTTCGGGAAATGACGTTACCACGGTCTATCTTCTCGGGGACGGTTTCAAGGAAGGCTGGGCAAAGGAAAGCTTAAAGAGCATATGCCGGAACAGGAGAGTGTTCCAGGGAAACAACCTTTACAGCAAGGGCGCGTGCTATTCGATAAACGACAAGCTTCATCCGAGCGAGCTTTCGGGTTCGTATGTGTTCCTCGGTGAAGACAAGCTCAAATCAAACATCGGCATGAAGGCACTCAGGCGCGGGGAAGATTCCTACTTTGCGGTCCTTGATGCGGGAACTGCCTGGTTTGAAGCCAGAGCGGATTTTGACATGATACTCGAGGAAGGAAACGAGTTTTCATTCCTTATAACTTCCCTTACGGGAGGACATATAACGGAAAAGACCATGGTACTCGACGGACTTCCGCAGAGGCCGAGAGGAACAACCAGGCTCGGCTTTCATGTGGAGATGAGCGCGGTGAACACCATGGAGATAGAGATAGTGGACAAAGGCTTCGGCCAGATAATAAAGCCCAGCGGAAGGGCCTGGAACCTGAGTATAGTGATATAAGATGGGAAGACTTCTGATATGTACCGGAAGGTACGCCGAAACTCCATATTATGTAAACAGCGTATGCATGAATGTGTACAGCGTGGAGGAGCTGTGCTATCTGTTCGCACTTAACCCCTTCATCATCACGAACGACTTCATGGATAACTCTCTTATAAGCTGGCTGCGGAACGAGTGCGATCTTGGCAAACTCGCTGACAGCCTTGCCGCCATGCTCAAAAAAGGCTGCACGCTCGGGGAGTTCATAGACAGGATTCTGGATTATGTAAACTACTGTGATCGTGACGAGAGACTCATAATAGACGAGACGATAAAGAGCAACAGCGGGCTCAGCGATTTCGAAAGAAGAAAGCACCAGGCGGATTATCTCCTGCGCAATTACATGTTCGAGGCTGCAGTCGAGGAATACGAGACTTTGCTCGAGGTGCTTCCCGATGTCGAAGCGGGATTAAAGCCTGTGATCTTCCACAACATGGGCTATGCCTATGCGAACCTTTTCATGTTTGACATTGCGGCGAAGTATTTCAAGAGATCGTACGACATGACAGGGCTTATCGACACGGGACTTCAGTATCTTGCATCTCTTCGCATGTATATGTCGGAGGAAAAGTATCTTTCGTTCATTGCAAACAACAGCGTATATCATGACGCCTCCCTTGCTCTTGAATCTCAAATGAACAAAGCCATCGGCAGATTTGAGGCATCGAGAGAGAACACGATGCTGAGCGCCCTGCAGATATATAAGGACGAAGGCAATGTCGCTTCGTATTACGAACAGATAGATAAGGTCATTTTAAGACTTAAGGATGATTATCTTAAGATGGTTACCGACTGATGAACCTGATAAAGAAATTCTTTGACTGGAAAAAAAGAATAGAAGATCCCCTCTATGACTTTGACGACTGGGAACAGGTCGATGCCTGGAACGAAGTCGTTTATGACAGGGATGACCTTAAGATCACCAACAAAAAGTCGAGGCAGGAGTATGTCCGCGGATGTCTTGAGCAGATAGCCGAAGCATCCACCGAGGTCGAAAAACTCCAGATTGAATACAATGTCGTGACGGACCATCTGAGGGATATGGAGGAGATAGAAGCTCTTCCCGAGCCTCAGGCGGAACTCATAAAGGAATACGCCAGAAAGATCGATTCCCTTAAGGGCAAACAGGAAGGATACCTCAAGCGCACGGTGCATATGGATGAAGCCAAGTACCGGGCATTGGAGAGGATGGAAGACGAGCTTGCGGAAGGTTACGAGAAGCTTTCCGAAGCCGAGAATTACCAGCAGCTCATTAAGAGGGATCTTAAGAAACTGGAGAACGAAAAACAGGCATATTTTTTCAGGAAGAGCGAGCTTAAGAGAACGCTCGAGGACTGTAAATCCATGGCGATCGTCTGCGCGGTCGCTGTTGTCGTATGTATAGTGATCCTTCTTGTCATGCATTACGGCTTTAAGCTCGATACCACGATCGGATATCTTGCCACGGCTCTGGCCGGCGCGGTCGGGATCACGATGATCTTCATCCGACACAACGATTCGTCCAAGGAATTAAAGCAGGTCGGAAACGGGATATCCAAACTCATAAGACTTCAGAACACGGTTAAGATTAGGTACGTCAACAACACGAACCTTCTTGATTACCTGTATGTGAAATACGGGGCTTCTTCTGCCAAGGAACTCGGAAAGGATTACGAACAGTTCCTCGAAGAGAGAAAAGAAAGGGAAAAGTACGAAGAGGCCGTTACGGATCTTGATAAATGCGAAAAGGACATGATCTTTGAACTTCGCAAATACCGCATCAAGGATCCCGCTATCTGGCTGCACCAGACCGAAGCCATCCTGGATAAAAAGGAAATGGTCGAGATAAGGCATAAACTCATAATCCAGAGACAGTCGCTGAGGCGGCGCATGGATTACAACAAACAGGTCATTGCCGCGAAGGCCCAGGATGAGATCAAGGATCTCGTCGACAAGTACCCGAAGTACGCCAAGGAAATACTCGATATCGTGGCGGAATACGAGAAGGAATACAAGTAACTTCTGATTGACGATTTACCATAGTTTTGGTAGCATATCTTGTGTGCTTTAGTATAGTAAAGAAGTGATACGACGGAGGAATATTATGAAAAGATTTATTACTGTATTACTCGTTGGAGCAATGGCACTTTCAATGCTTGCCGGATGCTCCGCAAAAAAGCAGGCGGATGCAGGTAAGACATTTACAGTAGGATTCGATGCCGAATTCCCGCCTTACGGTTACAAGGACGACAACGGCGAATATGTCGGATTCGACCTTGATCTTGCCGAAGAAGTTTGTAAGAGAAAGGGCTGGACACTCGTTAAGCAGCCTATCGACTGGGATTCAAAGGACATGGAGCTTTCATCCGGTTCAATCGACTGTATCTGGAACGGATTCACGATCCAGGGCAGAGAGGATGCCTACACATGGTCAGTTCCCTATGTTGACAATTCACAGGTATTCGTTGTTAAGTCAGCTGCAGGCATAAAGAGCGAAGCCGATCTTGCAGGAAGAAGCGTCGGAGTTCAGAAGGATTCATCCGCACTTGCGGCACTCGAAGGAGATGCTGCGGGTCTTGCCGCTTCATTCGGAGAGCTCGTTCAGTATGCCGATTACAACACCGCATTCATGGATCTTGAAGCAGGTGCCATCGAAGCCGTTGCCATAGACAAGGGTGTTGCGGATTACCAGATCTCACAGCGCGGTGACGAATACATGATACTCTCTGAGCCTCTTGCCACAGAGCAGTACGGTGTAGGTTTCTTAAAAGGAAACGATGCACTTAAGGATGAAGTTGAAGCCGTTTTACTTGAAATGGCGTCTGACGGAACATTTATGAAGATCGCCGAAAAGTACGATCTTACGGATTCTGTATGTCTGGGAAAATAAGATGAGTTTAAGCGTAATGCTGAAACAATTATCAGAAGGATTAATAGTGTCAGTGGAGATATTTGCACTGACGCTATTGTTTTCCCTTCCTTTGGGACTTCTGGTTTCATTCGGCAGGATGTCACGGATCAAACCCGTCAGATATCTTGTCAATTTTTATATTTCGATAATGAGAGGAACGCCTCTCATGCTTCAGCTTATCGTGGTGTATTTCGCACCGTATTATGTTTTCGGAAAGACGATAAACGGTTTTCGTTTTCCGGCAGTCATAATAGCATTTTCGATCAATTATGCCGCATATTTCGCCGAGATCTACAGAGGCGGGATAGAGTCGATGCCCAAAGGGCAGTATGAAGCGGCGGAAGTCCTGGGATTTAACAGGTTCCAGACTTTTTTCAAGATAATCTTTCCACAGGTCATAAAGAGAATACTTCCCGCGGTCACCAACGAGACCATTACGCTCGTCAAGGATACTTCGCTTGCGTTCGTGCTTGCGGAGGTAGAGATGTTCACCATGGCTAAGCAGATAGCTGCAAAGGATGCTTCGATCATGCCCCTTATGGTGGCAGGTCTTTTCTACTATGTGTTCAATGCGCTGGTTGCGATGGTGATGGACCGCTTCGAGAAGAAACTTTCATATTACAGGTAGATCGCCTTTATGGGAAATGATGTTCTTTTGGAAATTAAAAATATGAAAAAGTCCTTCAATGACCTTGAAGTCCTTAAGGATATCTCGCTCACGGTAAGACGCGGCGAGGTCATATCCGTGATCGGGCCTTCGGGTTCGGGCAAGTCGACGCTGCTGCGCTGTGCGACGCTGCTTGAAAAGATGGATGAAGGATCGCTTAAATATCTCGATTCCTATGCAGCCGATATGGTCGACGGCAGGATAAAGTATGCTCCGAAGAGCGAGCTTAAAAAGATAAGAAATTATTTCGGACTGGTATTCCAGAACTTTAACCTCTTTCCGCATTATTCGGTATTGAGGAACATCACGGAAGCACCGATCCATACGGAGCATATCCCGGAAAGGATAGCGGTTGCAAAGGCCAGGGAACTCCTTAAGGATCTCGGTCTTTCCGATAAGGAAAACGCATACCCCTTCGAGCTTTCCGGAGGGCAGCAGCAGAGGGTTTCGATAGCAAGAGCCCTTGCAAAGTCTCCCGAGGTGCTTTTTTTCGACGAGCCGACATCGGCGCTCGATCCCGAGCTTACGGGAGAAGTTTTAAGGGTCATCAGGAAGCTCGCTTCCCAGAAGATGACGATGATAATAGTTACGCATGAAATGCAGTTTGCCCGTGAGGTGTCCGACAGGATCATCTTCATGGAAAACGGAGTCATAGAAGTAGAGGGGACACCGGATGAGCTTTTCAATTCACAGCATGGAAGGCTTAACGAATTTTTGGGCAGATTAAAGGAGTGACATATGGGCGGATTTTTTGGCGTAGCATCTAAAAAAGACTGTGTTTTCGATCTCTTTTTCGGAACCGATTACCATTCACATCTCGGAACGAGAAGAGCCGGAATGGCCGTATACAATTCCGAGACCGGTTTTGAAAGAGCGATCCATAATATAGAAAATGCACCCTTCAGGACAAAGTTCGACAAGGATGTAAATGACATGAAGGGCGGAGTCGGAATAGGATGTATCTCCGATTATGAACCCCAGCCTCTTCTGGTAAGATCGCATCACGGAACATATGCGATAACGACGGTCGGCAAGATAAACAATACCGACGCACTCGTCCAGCAGATCTTCAACACCGGACATTCCCATTTCCTTGAGATGTCGGGAGGAGATATAAACGCAACGGAACTGGTCGCTTCTTTGATAAACCAGAGGGGCAATCTTATAGAGGGCATTACCTATGCCCAGCAGGTGATCGAAGGATCGATAACGATAGCGGTCCTTACTCCGATCGGTATCTATGTGGCGAGGGACCGTCTCGGAAGGACGCCCGTTTCGATAGGTAAAAAGGATGACGGATACTGCATCTCGTTTGAATCCTTTGCCTACCTTAATCTCGGATATAAAGAATACAGGGAACTCGGTCCCGGAGAAGTCGCGGTCGTAACACCCGAAGAGGCTAGGACACTTGTCGATCCCGGAAAAGAGATGAAGATCTGTACCTTCCTCTGGGTATATTACGGTTATCCGAGCAGCTCCTATGAAGGCATAAGCGTCGAGAAGATGCGTAATAACTGCGGAGCACTTATGGCAAGAAGGGACAACGTAAAACCCGACAGCGTTTCGGGCGTGCCCGACTCCGGTCTTGCCCATGCCATAGGATATTCGAACGAATCGGGGATACCTTTCACGAGACCGTTCATCAAATACACACCCACCTGGCCGAGGTCTTTCATGCCGACGATACAGTCTCAGCGTGACCTCATCGCCAGGATGAAGCTGATCCCGGTACAGGATCTTATAAAGGACAAGAGCCTTCTTCTGATAGACGATTCCATCGTGCGCGGAACACAGCTTCGCGAGACTACGGAATTCCTATATCAGAGCGGCGCCAGGGAAGTGCATGTGCGTCCCGCCTGCCCGCCTTTGCTCTACGGATGTAAGTATCTGAACTTCTCGCGTTCAAGTTCCGAGATGGAGCTCATCACGAGAAGGATAATCAAGGAGATGGAAGGAGATGCCAAGAACGTAAACCTCGACGTTTATGCAAATCCCGACTCTCCCGAATATAAGGAAATGATAGACAGGATATGCGTAAAGCTCAACTTTACGACGCTCTCGTTCAACAGGCTCGATGATATGATCGAAGCCGTGGGCCTTCCCAAAGAAAAGCTCTGCACATACTGCTGGGACGGTCAGGAGTAAGATATGCCGGTCATGCCTGGGATAAGTACGCTCGAGAGCGTATTTATGATACTGATATTCATCTTCGGTTTCGGCAGCAGCACAGGCTGGATCCTCGAGGTCTTTTTCAGGAGATTTATCTCGACGAACAATCCCGAACGCAAGTGGATAAACCCCGGATTCCTCATCGGCCCCTGCCTTCCGATATACGGATTCGGACTTCTGGCGCTTTTCCTTGTGTCACTGGTTCCGGACCTTTCGGTGCAGTCGGGAAGGACGCTCACATGGAAGGGTGTCGTTGCCGCGATAATCATCATGGGTGTCCTTATGACGCTCATCGAGTATCTTGCCGGTATCATATTCATTAAAAGACTGAAACTGAAACTATGGGATTATTCCGATATGAAGGGAAACATACAGGGTGTCATCTGCCCGCAGTTTTCACTCATTTGGACGGTCCTCGGTGCGCTTTATTATTTCTTTATCCAGCCCTATATCCTTAAGATGGTCGAATGGCTCTACGACAATGTCGGCTTCATCTTTTTCATCGGGATATACTTCGGGATACTCATAGTGGATATAGGCTATTCGTTCAACATAGCCGCCAAGATAAAGAAGTACGCCAGTGAGAATGCGATCATCGTCAAGTACGAAGAGTTTAAGGGCATCATCATAAGATATAACGAAGAGCACGATATCAAGAACCGGTTCTTCAATGCATTCAGGTCTACCCTTACGATAAAGGAATTCCTGGATGAATATATGGATAAGATATCCTCGGTAGGCAAGACGTTAGGCAGGACCGCGGAAGAAAAGATAGAAAAAGTTAAGGACATGATCCTTAATGATCATAAGGACTAAGGAAGGAAAAAGTTATGACTATTGTTGATGTATTGGAACAGAATGCCAGGAGTTATTCGGACGAGGTCGCTCTTGTCGAGATAAACCCCGAGGAAAAAGAGGTCAAGAGAACTTCGTGGATGGAGGCCGATCTTGTTGAGCCCAACCCCATGCATTCCTACAGAAGAGAGATAACATGGCAGGTCTTTGACGAAAAAGCCAACAGATTTGCGAATCTCCTTTTAAAGCGCGGTGTCAAAAAAGGAAACAAGGTAGCGATTCTCCTTATGAACTGCATAGAGTGGCTGCCCATTTATTTCGGTATCTTAAAGACGGGTGCTCTCGCGGTACCTCTCAATTTCAGATATGCAGCGGACGAGATAGAATACTGTGTTAACCTCGCCGAGGCCGACGTTCTGGTATTCGGCCCTTCGTTCGTTGACAGAGTCCAGACCATAGTCGACAGCATAGCTCCCAACAGGATGCTCTTCTATGTCGGCGAAAACTGCCCCGCTTTTGCGGAGAGTTATAACGAACTTACCGCAAACTGTTCTTCGGTAGCTCCCCACATAAGGATCGACCAGAAGGATGATGCAGCGATCTATTTCAGTTCCGGTACAACGGGATTCCCCAAGGCTATCCTTCATAACCATGAATCATTGATACATTCGGCAAGAGTAGAGCAGAACCATCACTCTCAGAATAAGGATGACATCTTCCTCTGCATCCCGCCCCTTTATCATACGGGAGCAAAGATGCACTGGTTCGGTTCGCTGATCTCGGGATCAAAGGCAGTCCTCCTTAAGGGAACAAAACCCAGGACGATACTCGAAGCCGTTTCAAAAGAAAAATGTACGATAGTATGGCTCCTCGTTCCGTGGGCACAGGATATACTCGAAGCCCTCGATTCGGGCGAACTTAAGAAAGAAGATTACTGTCTCGATCAGTGGAGACTCATGCATATAGGAGCACAGCCTGTTCCCAAGTCGCTCATAAAGCACTGGAAGGAATATTTCCCGAACCACCAGTACGATACGAACTACGGTCTTTCGGAATCCATCGGCCCCGGCTGCGTTCACCTCGGTGTTGAGAACATCGATAAGGTCGGCGCAATAGGTAAGCCCGGTTTCGGTTGGGAGTGCAAGATCGTGGACGAGAACAGGAACATCGTAAAGCAGGGCGAGGTCGGAGAGCTTGCGGTCAAGGGACCCGGCGTCATGACATGCTACTACAACGATGAAGCCGCAACAAAAGAAGTCCTTGACGATCACGGCTGGCTTTATACGGGTGATATGGCTATGTGCGACGAGGACGGATTCATCTTCCTTGTAGACAGAAAGAAGGATGTCATCATTTCGGGAGGAGAGAATATCTATCCCGTTCAGATCGAGGATTTCCTGCGTGCGGGACTTCCCGAGATCCACGATATCGCTGTCATCGGAATACCCGACAAGCGTCTCGGAGAGACAACGCTCGCTGTCATCGAACTTAAGGAAGGCATGTCCCTTACCGAGGAACAGGTCAATGAATATGCGATGAACCTTCCGAGATATAAGAGACCTCATAAGATCGTATTCGACGATATACCGAGGAATCCCACGGGTAAGATCGAAAAGCCGAAGCTTCGTCAGAAATATTGTGCGGAAAGACTTGTCGAAGCGCAGAATCTCGGTTAGTATATAACGGGTGTCAGACCCGGAGAAATAATTTACCGCCCCCAAAAGGGGCAGCGAGGAGTAAAAATGATAGTTAAGATCTTGATGCTGGTTATCTTTTTCGGCGTAATGATCGGGGTGGGCTTCTACTGCCATGCTCATGCGACCGATGTTGACGGTTTTGTATTGGGCGGAAGGTCAGTCGGACCCTGGCTCAGTGCATTTGCTTACGGAACGAGTTATTTCAGTGCCGTTATCTTTGTAGGATATGCCGGACAGTTCGGTTGGAAGTACGGTATCGCCTCTACCTGGATCGGTCTCGGAAACGCGTTCCTGGGTTCGATGCTCGCATGGAGAGTGTTGGGCAGAAGAACGAGAGTAATGACGCAGCACCTTAATTCGGCAACGATGCCCGAATTCTTCGGAAAGAGATTCCAGTCGGAACCCCTTAAGATAGCGGCTTCGTTCATAGTTTTCATTTTCATGATCCCTTATACGGCTTCATTGTATAACGGACTTTCAAGACTTTTCGGTATGGCTTTTTCGATCGATTACACGGTATGTATCTTCGTAATGGCCATCCTCACGGGAATATACGTAATAGCCGGCGGGTATATGGCAACTGCGATAAACGACTTTATCCAGGGTATAATAATGCTCTTCGGTATAGCCGCCGTAGTCGTAGCCGTTCTTCAGGTGAACGGAGGATTCCTTGCTTCCCTTGACGGACTTGCAAGGATAAGCGATGAAACAGTAAGCACGACACCCGGTGTGTTCGCTTCATTCTTCGGACCCGATCCGGTAAACCTTGTCGGAGTCGTTATCCTTACATCGCTCGGTACATGGGGACTTCCCCAGATGGTTCAGAAGTTCTACGCGATAAAGTCGGAAAAATCGATCACAAAAGGAACCATCATCTCAACGCTCTTTGCTATAGTTGTTGCGGGCGGATGCTATTTCCTCGGCGGATTCGGAAGACTTTTCTCAAATGTTATAAATCTTGAAGAAGGCGGATACGATTCGATCATCCCCGCCATGCTCTCAAGCCTTTCGCCTTTCCTTATCGGACTGGTAGTCATACTCGTGCTTTCGGCTTCGATGTCAACCCTTTCATCGCTCGTTATGACCAGTGCTTCGACTCTTACGATCGACGTTATAAAGGGCAGCATCGCAAAGAAGATGGATGATAAGAAACAGGTTCTCACGATAAGACTTCTCATCGTGGTGTTCATAGCGATCTCCGTAGTACTTGCGATAGTTCAGTACAGATCGAACGTAACGTTCATCGCTCAGCTCATGGGTGTTTCATGGGGAGCAATGGCCGGCGCATTCCTGGCGCCTTTCCTTTACGGGCTTTACTGGAAGAGGACTTCTAAATGGGGATGTATGGCAAGCTTCATTTTCGGTGCGGGCTTCATGATCTACAACATGCTCTTCAGAAGCACACTGCCCAAGCTCCTTCAGTCACCCATCAACGCAGGTGCTTTCACGATGATCGCGGGACTCATCATAGTTCCGATATTCTCGCTGATCACCAAAAAGCCCGACGATAAGTTCGTTGAAGAGACCTTCAGCTGCTACAACAAGAAGATAGAAGTTCATGTAACGAGCTCACTTGAAGAGTAACAGAGAACTCTTCGGATAAAGAACCATAAAGTAAGTGAAAAACGACCGCCGATAAGCTGGGAGCGTCATAAGACAGTAATGTTTAAGAATTTAAGAATAGGAAGGCGTGGCTTTGGTCACGCCTTTTCCTGAACCATGCGGACCAATAAATATTAAATATTTTTTTGATTATAGTTTGTGGCTAATTTTTCAGACATCCAATAGGAATAACATATACGCCGTCTTCACGCTTATAACCATATTCAGTCGCGGTTATGACAAGCTTAAGATCCGGCAATCTTAGCGGGACCTGTTTTTCCTT
>JAIKZO010000125.1 GCA_024682115.1 Lachnospiraceae bacterium | reverse complement strand
TCCGGTATATCCTCAAGCTTTTCCTTAAGCATCGGAGAAATATAAGTTGTATTCAATCCGACTTTCATTATCTTTTCCCCTTTATCAATACTTATTATGCACCTTTTCTGCAAAACACAGAACATCCTTTATCTCTATGGGAGTTCCGTCATCAAGTACGGCTTTTCCGCTCATCCTGCCGAAGACCTGATGCTGGTCTGAAACAATGATCTTATAATCAAGACAAGCCGCTCTGTCGAGTATCGGAATAAATTCCATTTCAAAGCGTCCGTCAGATGATCCGAATGTCCATTTGTCATAATAAGAAGTTTCCGGAATGTTAAATACAACATCATCCAGTTTATGGGCTTTTCCGTCGAAAAAGATCACATTCTCGCTCGCCGCGGAAGTGTTCCCGAAACCGTACCCTATGTTGAATCCGAAGCTCTTACCTCCAACGTCGGCATTGCCGGAGCCCCAGAACCAGGTATTGTCGTAAGTCCATACTCCGCGTCCCCAGTCAAGAGTTCCGAAATTCTTTCCGGGATCGAATTCATATCGTCTGCCATCATATTCCACATAGCCGGATGCGCGCATGCAGTTTATCTTCTGGTTATAATAAAAAGCGTGCTTCTTATCCCAGGGTGTCGCGATGACCATTGTATCCATATCGGGCTGGTCAAGGGTGATATCACACGAAAGACCCTTATCGCCATCAAAATTCTTAAAATCGCATACGATCCTTCGTTTCCCTTCGATGACCTCAAAGCAGAGTTTCAGTCTGTCGTCTTTATATTCCGTAGGTCCGGAAGATGATGATTCCGGAAGATGTATCTTTCCCATGGGAAAAGCATTGAGCACCGTCTCGGTATGTTCCCACGGTTTATCATCAAATCTGAGCAGGGATACGGACTGCAATCCGATATAACCGTCATCGGAAACCGTAAAAGCCGCACCGAAATCATCACCCATGACTATATAGTAATCCCATTCCTTGATGCGCCATTTAGGCGCTTTTATGGCTGATCTTTGGTATTTCCAGACCTGGTGCCTGGCCCATCCGGGTTCGTTTATCTCGCCCTGTGAATTTAAAAGAGCCTGTTCATTTGTCACTTCATGATTTCTGGCCATATAACCCCCGAATATTAACTGTTTCATTGCGAACGATCCATATTTTCACGTCCCGTTCCGCGATATAACCCCAACAGAATAATTATACTTTGAAAAGGCCTATAAAGCAAAGTATTTTCGCTATTAAACAGCGAATCCGGGACGAAATTTTTCCTGCTCTTTTTTCTCTGTCATTTCGGGGATATCGTATTCCGTTATCGTGGTCACCAGATCATCGGATAATTCGGGCCCTTTAACACACAAAACCCTGTTTGCAAGGTTCATCTGTGCTTCCTCAAGCACTTTTCTGACAAAGCGTCCGTTTCCGAAGTCTTCATCTTCTTTTGCCTTTTCATATGAGCTCTTAAGTTTTTCCATGGCTTTGTCCGTTATCTTCATCTGTTTTCCGGCCAGCATGAGTTTCGTGATATCACAAAGTTCTTCCACGCTGTAATCATCAAATCCGACGTTAAAAGCTATCCTTGAACGCATCCCCGGGTTCCTTTGCAGGAATCGCTTCATCGGTTCGGGATATCCGGCAAAAATGACGATAACGTCATTTCTCTGGTCTTCCATTTCCTTAACCAGGGTGTTTATTGCCTCATCTCCGAACCCATCCCTGTATCCGTCGCAAAGTGAATATGCCTCGTCTATGAACAGCACACCCCCCTTGGCCTCCCTGAATTTCCTCTTTACCATCGGCGCCGTGGCACCCACATGATCACCTACAAGATCCGCCCTTGAGGCTTCAACAAAATTCCCTGTCGGTAATACTTTTTCATCCTTCATCATCTCGGCAAACAGCCGTGCGACCGTCGTCTTGGCAGTTCCCGGATTTCCCGTAAATACCATATGCATCGAAGCTTCGTTCTTTCCAAGACCTCTCTCCGCGCACAACCGGTTAAACTTGTAATTGGCCATGGCCTTTCCGATCACTTCCTTGACTGTGGAAAGACCGATCATCTCTTCCAGTTCCTTTTTGGCGCTTCCGGGAGTTCTCTCCTCCTTAAGCCCCTCATCAAGGTCTCCGATATCTTCCTTTGTTATCAGAAAAAGTTCGCTTCCCGTAATATTTCCTGCTTCATCTTTTTTTGCCATCAGCCTTACCGCCTGGTTCTGTATGGCTCGTTCGATAAGATTGCGCACATATCTTCCGTTGCCGAAATTGTCGGCATGTCTGACTTTATCAAATATGTAATGTGCGTTTTTTGCCGCTTCCTTAGTCACACGGAACCCGCGTTCTCTTACCATGCCCATGAATATATCCGTCAGTTCATCCGCATCATAATCCGGGAATTCGATCCAATAAGGGATCCTGCTCTTTAATCCTTCATTGGTCTCCACAAAAGAGTGCATTCTTTCGTTATAACCCGCAAGGATCACGATCACCTCATCCCTGTGATTTTCCATCTCCCGAAGGAGCGCGGTTATGGCACTTTCGCTGCGGAGAGAATATGCCTCGTCAATAAAAAGAACTCCTCCTTTGGCCGTAATAAAAGCATCCTTTATCATCATCGCGCAGCCGAGACCGTCCAGTTCCAGTCCACCTTTTTCCACAAAGGCTCCGCTCTTAAGGATGCCTTTCTCCTTCGCAATCATAGCAAAAAGTCTTGCGACCGTCGTTTTGGCGCTTCCCGGATTTCCTCCGAATATCATATGCATGGATGATGAATGGTATTCTTTACCCTTACGTTTTTTCCTTTCTTTTTCAACAAGATCGGAAGCTATGATGCTGTCTATCTGTTCCTTGACGATCTTAAGTCCCGTCAGGTTCTGAAGTCTGTCATACGAAGATTCCGCATTTTCATCCCTGTCCGCCATGAAGTCCTCTCCCGGAACATAGTCGTAAGCCTTTAATACATTCCTGTTAAGACTCCAAGATCCGAACTGCTCAAAAGCTGAAAGCACATCTGTCTGAGAAAAGCTTTCACCCGGAAAATTCTTCAGAAATTCGCCTGCCTGCTCAGAGTATTCCGAATACTCGGATCTTTCGATCAGAGATTTAAGATAGTTTACCGCCTCTTTTCTGTTCCCGGTCCCTTCCCTTAAGGCGACGGGGATCACATATTTTCTTACCTCGGGGAGTATCAGATATGAAAAACCCGGATCATCCATGTTGTATGTGAAAACGAAAAGACAATGGTTTCTGTATTGTTTAAGGAGTTTTACGATATACTTCCCGGTCAGGACATAATCTGCGGGTTCATAACCGAATTTGCACGAAAGATCAAGTATAACCACTCCCCCGGCGTTGTTTTCGATGATCTCCTCAAGTTTGTCATTTGACCTGAAAAAGTTCGGTTCCATATCGGAGATGATCTCTACTCTTTTACCGGCAAGACGATTTGCTCTTAACAGACTCCCGACAAGGATCTGCGTCATCTCCCCCGCAGCATCTATGCTCCTTCCGGAAATGATATAATGCACCAGATTACCCGAAAGTCCTGATCCGTTCATATGATCTTCTATATTCTTAAGCTCCTCTTTAAGACTTTTATCAAGTATCGCCCGTTCATCAAAGTCATTTTCGGATATGATATCTTCCCTGAATTCAAAACGGAGAGAGAGTTCATCTGATGAGTTGCCGCTATGGTAATAATAATTGATCCATAGTTTTGAGGCCGATATGATGTAAGAAAGCTGTCCGTACATATAATCCCTTCTTTTGGCTTCGTTCAGGCATTCCCAAAAAGAAAGCATGGTTATCTCGTCGGGCTCTTCGATAACATCTTTCAGCCTGAAGATCGAAGCGAGCATTTCACGGATCTGTTCATAAGCATCGGCAAACATCACTTTCCTTTCATCGAACGAAAAGATCGATAGAAGTGTATTCCCCTCTTCCCTGTATATCAGAAAACATACATTGTTTTTAAGGTTTTTATACATATAGTTATTAAGTCCAGCAACGGCATTTTCATATGCATAATCCCTCAGGCGTATCGCTGCATTCTTTTTGATGTATTCGTCGTTCCCGCTGATCAAAAAACCGTAATATCTCATTTAATTTCCTCCTTGATTTCCTGGCTTCGCATTACGGGATATCCGGAAGGATCTTCCAAAAAAAATCCCATAATACGAATGTTTTTCATTACACTCATATTATGGGAAACATTTTCTTTAAGATGTTAATGTTTGTTTTTGATGGGCAGATCTGTTTATCTTTTGTATTTTCGTTCCAGTTTCTTCATTTCTTTCCTGATATCCTCTCTTACCTCATCATCAAGAATCTCGCAGAAATCCGAATACTGCATGGCCCAATGAGCCAGCATGGAAGGAGACGTCCTGACATCCACAACCTCGTAACCTTCTTCACTGTCTGCGGTGGCTTTCTTATTGATCCTGAAATGGTCTCCGAACCAGTCATGAAGTATGGTATATCGGTTCTTATAGCTTAAAGGTATCCTGATACTGATATCGCGCGGTCTGTTTTTGTCCGTTTCAAAAGCCATGTAAAGATGTTCGCTCATGTACTTTTCCGGATCCCAGGTCATATCTCTGCCCGGCAGGTCCTTTATATCCGACATAGATCTCATCTGAACAGGTTTATTCTCTTCATCCGTTATCACCTCAACGGATGACATCAGATCTATACGATAATGGCACGCATAGGTGCCGGTGTCCCATGCCCCGATCACGTAATAATTGTCATTATAGACCACGATATAATACGGACTTATCACTTTCCAGACATCGTCGGAAACATATGTCTTATCCGCAGAGTAACAGTCAAAATGAAACCTGACCTTGGTTCGCTGTCTCATGGCATTCTGGAGGATCTGCACATTTTCGCCTATCCTTTTTTCCGTCACCCCGGTCCTGCTGTGAAGTCTGCTGTATTCACTGTACGGATTGAACTTTAACTTACCGAGTGCCCTGTCAAAGAAAGGACTTTTGTAATACCTGCTCGAAGTATCCATTATACGGCCTATAAGTCTTTCTTTATCCCCCGGGGCTATACCGGCCGAAAGCGCCACCGCGCCGATGAGCCGGTCCATATCCTCGTAACTGAAATCATGGATGTACCGAAGGCCTTTGATGGCGGGAGCCTTTTTATATCCCAGTTCACTTATCTTATGTTTTATCGCTTCCTTATCCGCATCTTTCCGCCTCAGTTCATTCCGGAGAGCGCCTATCGTCTCCTTTATGACCAGAGGGTTTTCTTCAAATGGTTTATCATAACCGTCATACTTGATCCTGTATTCCGCATCGTTATCATCGGTATGCACGAGCGGATTGATCTCCATGAGGATCTCATCGACCGTATCGGACAGGGTCTGGTCATTATCGGTAGTCGATACCTTCTCCAGGAGATCCTTTTTTATAACGGGATGACGCTCGTCAGAATATTCTTTCAGTGCCCGAAGGACATCCACCGTCCTTCTTTCGGCGATATATTGTGCATTTTCATTCGGTCTTTTATTTCCGGCCATGTCCCCCTCCAGGAAAAATGACTATAGTGTCAGTTTTTTCAGTTTATCCAGTGCTCTTTGTTTTATATAACGGATCTCTATCTCGCTTTTCCCCATCTTCCTTGCAAGATAATAAAGGTTGGTGACCCTGTCACAGCCTATACCGTTTATCGCAAGATACACTTCTATCTCATCCTCGGAAAGGCCGTGATCCGAAAGTTTTTTGCTTATTATCCGCACCTGATCGGCAACCGATATCGAAGATATGTCAAAGCCGCTCATGGCCTCATCTTCCACACGGTTTCCCGAAGGAGCATATCTGTCCCATTCTTCGGGGTCTATAAGAAGCGCATCTTTATCAAAATAAAACAACAGTTCCTTTAATATCGCATTCTTTATCCAGGAATATGCATAGGTTGAAAACTTTACTTTCTTTTTGGCGTCATATCTTTGCGCAGCTTCAAGGAGCCCCTCGTATCCGGCAGAAAAAAGGTCTTCGTAAGTGACCATTCCCCTTCTGTCATCGACTATGCATTTCATATAATCCCACGCGATCTTTCGGATAAGACCTTCGCTGCTTTCTATCAGTTCTTTGTTGTCCATATTATCCCAGTAATTCTTTTTCCTTTTCCCAGATCATTCCCGTCAATCCTTCAAGGATCGAGCCGCACGCCCAGGGCATCAGGGCAAACCATGTCGAAGCTTTCTTTCCGTCCGGATAGGTTTCCGTGAGCAGGCCTTCACTATGGCAGAAACGCTCCGACATCCAGCCGGTCTTTCCGTAATCATATTCTCCGTCAAAAGTGTTGTGGCACTGACAGCTCCACAGTACTGTATCCTTTAGGCGTTTTCTGATATACTCATCGTTCCTGAAGCTCAGATAATAGATCATCTCGTCAATTACCGAAGATGACATCGGATGAATATGCGGATTCGTTACTGAAGTGATACTTCCGCCGCAGCTTGACCAGCCGACTTTACTTAAAGGCGGAACCTTAACAGGCGAATTATAGCAGAATTTAAAGGTATATTCATAATACAGAGCATCCCTGAGATGATCCAGAAGGATTTCTTTTTCTTCTTCGGATGCTGTGATCTCATGCATGTAACGCACCGCACGGATATAGCTCAATATACCTTCCGAATCCGTTTTCTTATCGATATCGAGTGGTCCGCCGTAGCATTCCTCATGGATTATATATGCATCGTGATACCACTTCTCACTCCGCATAAGATCCGGCAGATAAGAATGATCTCCGGAAATGGAACCGTAATAAGCCGCAGCCGCCATACACCATGCTCCGGAAAACGAATCATAGCAAAGTCCGGATCCGGTTTCTTCGGAAAAGATATAAGGATATTCACCATCCGAATTGCGGCTCTTTTCTGTTTTCGCGATCACTCTTTTTGCAAAAGAAAGCCAGTCCTCATGTACGACACCCATCTTCTTTTCAATGGCATATGCTTTGATTATCAGATATACGCTCTGTCCCACAAGATATGCCGCATGTCCGGGAACAGGCTGTTTTTCAAACCACCATCCGTGATTATTCCAGACTCCGTCCTGTTCAACAAGATAAGGAAGATCATTCTTCTCATTAAGGCTTGTTTTCACTATATGATCTATACAGTCGAGTGCCTGACGGCGGATATTTTCATCATCGAGACGGTATGCTGAATACAGCATGGGTACCGCAGCGGAAAGACCATTGGTCCACGAAATGGAAGGGAGG
>JAIKZO010000087.1 GCA_024682115.1 Lachnospiraceae bacterium | reverse complement strand
TCTATCTCTCGGAGCTGTTTCATGTCGGAAGTAAGAAGCGGGAAGATATCATTATCCTCAGGAAACCTTGAGTAAAATGGTACGGTATTCCGACCGGTATAGAACAGCCCCTGCCCTATCGGTGCATTAGTAATGTATTCCACGGCCGAATCCGATAGATCCAGGATATTCTTAAGCCTTTCACGGTTCTCATCCGAGCTCTGATTAAGGATCTGAATGAAATTACACTCAGATAAAAGTCTTTTTCCGACCGGGTGCTCCAAAAGATCTGCCGGGCTTTGGGTTATGCCTGTCGGAACGCCACCGTACTTCCTCGCCCTCTTCCAGAGCTGGGTCAGAAATTCCGCTGCGCTCTCGTTACCGGGCTGGAAGAAGATGTGAAGCTCATCGACATAGATGAAGGTGAACTTCCCAAGTTTCTTGTTCTCAACAAGCCTTGCCCAGCACATGTCCTGTATGATGTTCATCGCCATAAGCTTAAGCTCTTCACCAACTGAAGAAATATCAAAGCAGACAATCCTGTTATGGATTTCAACATTCGTATGCGATGAGAAAAGGTTAAGAGTGCCTTCTCCCGCATATCTGCAGAGGACATAGTAAAGCGTTCTTGCTTCAGGCTCTTTCCTCTTTGAAAACCAGTTCCGCATGTCATTAAGTGTCGGTGTCTCATCTACGCTCGGCGTCCGATAGAGCTTTCCGTCCTTCATGAACGGTGAATACAGTTCGCGAAGACACTCATCCAGCAAAGACTTCTGAACACTGTCCATCCCCCAATTCTCCGATATCATTGCTCCGAAGAGATTTGATATGAATGATACCTTCTCAAGTATCGGATCACATGACTCCGATCCGTTAAGAAGGCTTGACTGATCATACTCATATCCCATTGAGATATCAAGAGGATTTATGTGATAGCGACCGCCCGGCATTATAGGTATGATCTGACCGCCAAGAGCCTGTGTGACATATCCGTACTCCTGCTCCGGATCGATTATCATGATATCCGAGTTCTGCTTAAAGAATACGAACACGATCTCCGTCTTGGCTGTAAATGACTTACCTGATCCGGATGAACCGAGGATAAAGCCGTTCTGGTTGGGCTTATTTAGGCGGTTATAGAGTATCAGGTTCTTACTTATGGCGTTCAGGCTGTAGTTAATACCATCTTTTTCATAAATCTCCAGGTTGGAAAAAGGCTGAACCACGGCAACGGTTGATGATTTGAGTGTTCTTTTTACCTTCAGAAGATTTACGGCAAGAGGAAGTGTTGATACAAAGCCCTCTTCCTGCTGATCATAAAGAATATCCGCCGTAACCGAGACCTTCTTGCACTCCGATATTATGCTGTCCGTATACTCGTCCAGAAGCTCCATTGTAGGCGCAAATACAACAAATGTAAGCGTTGTCTCAAAAAGATGCTCATCATTTTCTCGTATCTCATCCCGAAGCTTTAATATCTCATTCTCCTTTTCGATCGTCTCGGGAGGGATCATATCCTCGCTTACAGCATTACGTCTGTTGCGGACCTGGATGTTGTTCTTCTCCTCACGTACATAGGCAAGCTGGGAATTGATCAGGGCATCCGTCTCATTCATACTGAGCGGCTTTACATAGAATGCGGAGATCATGTGGAAGTTCATGTTCGTTACATCCGTGTAAAAGTCGTCCGATAAAAACGCCGGATACTCCATGACCTTTATCGCACGGGCATACTGATTACCGATACGTATATAGTTGGGGAAATACTGTATAGAAGAAGGCCCTATGACATCGTTTACCGTGATGCCCATCGATCTGATGTTGTTAAAATCAAACGATACGACTTCTTCGGTGTTGCCTGTTTCCTGGTTATAGACCTTGGTCTTTGTCAGAAATTCGCCTCTGTTATCAAGGTTATAAATATCATGAAGTATCTCAAGGCGCTCCTCTATCCGCACAGGAGTTGCGGATGATCCCATTGCTTTAAACTGTTTATCAATGCTTACATCAAGCGCTTTGAACACCGCCACAGCCTTTTTAAGGTCGTCCGCATTTATCGCAATGGTTAGATACCAATCCTTTGATATGCCGTTTTTGCCTTCAAAACCTCTCTTTAACAGGATCTCATTGAGCTGGCGTATCAGTTTGTCCCACTTAGTACCGGTGTATTTGATGAAGGAGTCCTCCATGAACTGTCCGACATTCATAGGGCGATTGATACTGTGGAGCGTGCATTCCATCCTTATTCCGAGGCAGTTATAGAAGGATCTGAGTGTCGTAAGTATAATGTCCTGCTCCTTATCAGAACACGTTCGATAGTTGATCTCGTCCAGGTGATAGTTTTTCACGTAACAACCGGGATAAGACTCTATTATGTTTTCGTTTTCGTGGATCGTCATGATAGGGAT
>JAIKZO010000008.1 GCA_024682115.1 Lachnospiraceae bacterium | reverse complement strand
ATAATAGCCGCTGCCGCCTGCTTCATCTGTTCTTTCTCATTGCAGAAAGGTCTTGAAAGGGTCACCAAATACATGATGGTAGCACTTTTCATCCTCATGATAGGTATGGCGATATATGTTTCCACTCTGTCAGGGGCAGCTGAAGGACTTTCATTCTACTTAAAACCCGATTTTTCAAAGGTTAACGCATCCGTTATCTCCGAAGCAATGAATCAGGCATTCTTCACGCTTTCACTCGGTATCGGATCGATGGCGGTATTCGGAAGTTACCTCGGAAAAGACAGATCCCTCATGGGTGAATCGATAAACATCATCCTTCTTGATACCTGTGTTGCGATAGTTGCGGGACTCATCATCTTCCCCGCATGCTTTACTTTCAATGTTGCACCGACCGAAGGAGCAGGCCTTCTGTTCCTTACACTGCCCAACGTATTTTCTTCTATACCCGGCGGCGGAGTACTCGGAGCTCTGTTCTTCGTATTCATGACATTTGCGGCATTCTCTACCGTACTTGCGGTTTATGAGAACATCATCGCCTGCGTATGCGAACTTACCGGATGGTCAAGAAAAACAACATCCCTTATCACATGTATCGGAATGATCCTGCTCAATATCCCGTTCATCCTCGGAAACAACGTATGGTCTTCATTCCACGCTTTCGGGATCGAAGGAAAAGATGTTTCGGATCTTGAAGACTTCTTTGTTTCAACGCTGATGCTCCCGATCGGATCACTCGTATACGTGATCTATTGCACGAGAAAGATAGGCTGGGGCTGGGATAAGTTCATCGAAGAAGCTAATACCGGTAAGGGTGTTAAATTCCCCGGATGGATAAAAGGATACGTTTCATTCGTTCTTCCTCTTATTATCATCGTGGTATTTGTTCTCGGACTTATCGCATATTTCAAATGATCCGAAGATATAATTTCATTGAACGATAAAAGAGCCGGTTTATCACGATCCCGAACAAAACGCACTGTACCCTTATTCTGTTCTTCCTGTCGATATTCAGTTTTTTCAAGCAGGTAACTCCTACTGCCCGATCCCGTAAAGCATCCTGACAAGTTCTGAATCCTTGTCAAGGATTATGGTCTTGTTGCCTCCGATAAAGGATATCTTAAGTGTGTCGAGGCTTCTTAAGAACGTATAGAACTCAGCCTTTTCCGGATCGTTGTAAGCGTTTGCGAGGATCTGCATGTAGCTCGCTTCACCCTGTGCTTCGATCTTTGCGGCATCGGCCTCGGCCGTAGCCGTCATCTCCTTAACGGTCCTGTCGGTCTCGTTCCTTATCTTCTGTGCCTGCGCATCTCCGGCGGCACGATATGATTCCGCGATATTGTTTCTTTCGGAGATCATTCTTTCATAGACCGCCGATTTATTGTCATCCGGAAGATCCAATGTCTTTATCTGAGACTGGATTATAGATATCCCGTATGAACCTATGTCCGAATTTGCCTGCTGTGTAACAAGGTCAGTCAGCAGATCTCCTCTTGCGGCAATGACCTCATCCTGTGTCATCGATGAGATAACGTTCTTAGTCGCATTATAGACAGCCGCCTCAACTCTTTCATTCGCCCTTGCTTCGACCGCATTAAGAGTCTGGATATATCTGGTGGGATCCGTGACTCTCCACAGAACATAGTTGTCCGCGATCATCGATTTTTTATCCTTTGTTATTACATCCGATACCGGAAGGTCGTAAAGGATCGTTGCAGTCGATACTCTTTGAGTTGACTGGATGAAAGGTATCTTGGCATATAGTCCGGGCGTTTCATATGTCGAAACGATCTTTCCGAACTGCTTTACGACCACGAATTCCTTCTGATGAACAACAAAAGGAACCCCGCAGAGCACAACAAATAAAAATGCTATCAATATGACAATAAAAGATCTTTTTAAGCTTTTCTTTAAATCAAATTCTTTATAATGTTCCATTTGTATTATCTCCCGGTCCTGCTTATTCGTTATCGTTATCGTTGTTGTATACAAAATCCTGAGGCACTTCGATCTCTTCCGTCACAAAGCTCTCAAGCGGAAGCATGTTCTGTGTCTCGCCGTCGGTTATGATGACCTTGGCCCCGGGGAGTATGGATTCCATGGTTTCAAGGAACAGTCTCTTTTTCGTGATGAGGGGATACAGCTTGTATTCGTCATACATCTCGTTGAATCTGGCTACCTGACCTTCGGCCTCGGCTATCCTGGCCGCTTTGTCAGCCTCTGCGGTCTGAACGATCCTGTCGGCCGATGCTTCAGCTGCCGGGATCTGCTGGTTCTGATACTGAAGCGCATTGTTCTTGGCCGTATCCGCACCCTGCTTGGCAGTCTCAACCGCCTTGAACGCCTGAATGATCTCCTGTGTGGGAGGCTCTGAATCCTGGATCGAGATATTCACTACCGAAAGACCGATGTTCTGCTCTGTCAGTTCCTCGATCATCTCATCCTTGACATCCGCCTGGATCTGTCCTTTTCCGGTGGTCATCGCATCATCGACCGTATAGTTCGATACGACCGAACGGATGCTCGCAAGTGCTATGTTCCTCAATATCAGTTCGGGCTGCTTTGAGTTAAAAAGATATGCAACCGGATCCGAAACCCTGTATTCAAGATAGAAATCAATGTTCAAAAGGTTAAAATCACTGGTGATCATGATCCCGTCATTGGCATCTGGAATGTTCTGTCCGTCCGCTGAGATCGTATATCCTATTCCGGTTCCGTGTGTCGTGATATCGACCTTGCTCACGTGCTGGATAAAAGGCACCTTAAAATACATACCCGCGGTATCTGTCCTTACGACTTTACCGAACTGGGTAACTACCGCATTCTGCTGTTCTGAGACCGTATAGAACGATCCGAGTATCACTCCGACTATGATACCTATGACGATTGCCGTCATGATAAGTCCCGCTTTTTGCTTCATAATTCTCTAAAATCCTTTCCTGCTATATTTAATATAATTCTATGCTTCTTTTTTACGTCCGACAAGCATTCCGAGCACCCTTTTTACATAAAGTACTATTACTCCGAACGCCTTCGTCCTGATCCCGGATATCATGAAAAACGCAAATGAAACAGCCACGCTTATGACTCCTTTGATAAGGACCTCCAAAAGAAGCATGCTTATGTTTGCCGTTGCCATGTTTCCGAGTATGAACGATATTCCTATCGAAGCTCCGAGGATCACAAACCTCAGGATAACGAGGATAAGATACCCGGTACATGGTTTTTTGATGTAATATCTGAAAACGACTATCGTCCTTCCGGCATAGATAAAAAGATGTCCTATTATCGTTGCTATAAAGACACCGGTTATCCCATAAGGGATGCAGAGTGCTATCGACAATACGATATTGACCACCGCGGAGATGATCATATAATTCCTGTCGGTCTCAAAATGACCCAGCGTGTTTCTGAAGAAGTTCATCGGGTTGTTGCAAAGTGCGATGAACATGTTTATCCCGAGAGCCATGAGGCAGGAATACGGCAGAAGGAGTTCCTCTTTCTTGAGCCATAAAAGGACAAAAGGCTGCCCGATGCTTATAAGACCCGTGGCACATATGAGTCCGAAAAAGAACCCTATCATGTCAAGCGCATAAAAGAAATCAATGCCTTTTTCCTTTTCTTTGTCGTTGTCATATACGAGATTACCGATACTGGCCTGCAGGGAATTGAACAAAGATAAGATGAGTTCCTGTATCTTGCCGGTTATCATCTTATAGTTGCTGACAATTCCGTTCGTGGCTACTCCGAGTATATATGTGACAATGATGTCATCGGACGCTCCGTACAGTGTCGCGGCGATCTTCATCATCATCATGTTCTTAACATCATGGAAAAGATCAAGCTCCTTCATATAGGCAGTCGAAACCTTTTCCTCCAGAAGATCCGGATATTCCTTTTTGGCCCTTAGGGAAATGATCAGGTTCGATGTCACATTCGCAGCTATCGCTATGATCAGATAAACTATGTAATTCCTCAGATATAAAAGGATCATCATCCTGGCGATGACGGATACGATATTTACCGAAGTATCGACCACAGTGCAGACATATAATCTCTGATGTGTGATAAAAAGGATCCTTCTGTATGCGAAGAAATATGTGCAGAGCGTGGCAAGAAGCTGAAGGAAATAGATCGTATAAATAAAGAGCCACGATTCCTTCTGCCTGTCATTAAGTATGAGCGGCAAAAAAAGCGATGCGACGATCCCGGCCAGAAGAACAAAAGCTCCGACCACACGATAGATCATCTTGTATGTATAAAGAAGCTTCCTTATGTTTTCCTTATTGTCGGAAGCTATCTCGCTGTACATATGATAGGTTATTATCGTGGCGATGCCCATCTCGGAAAGATTAAGGAAAGAAAAGATCGATGTGAACAGTCCGTCATATCCGAGATAGTCTACCTTAAGAACGTCAAGAAAGACTCTGCGGACTATAAAATTAAGGATAACGATAAGTGCCGTAGAGCCGTAGATATATATCATATTCCTTAAGGAATTCTTTACTCTCATGCTCGTAAGTATACCACATTTTAGGGTTGTATTGTGGTATGATATATGTGTTCAGGACCAAAAAACACATATAAACTCAGATCGGAGTGTAATAAAATGGGAAAATTTGACAGAAATGCTCCCTGCTGGTGCGGGAGCGGAAAAAAGTACAAAGCCTGTCACATGAACATGGACAACAAAATACACACCTATGAGCTTCAGGGACACATCGTTCCAAGGCACGATATCCTTAAAAATGCCCATGACATTCAGAAGATAAAGGAAAGCTCGGTCATAAACATGGCAGTCCTCGATGCAGTCGGAGCCATGATAGGACCGGGAGTTTCGACACAGGAGATAGACGATGTCGTAAGCTCGGTCACGACAAAGATGGGAGGCATAGCCGCACCACTTAACTATGAAGGGTATCCCAAGAGTGTCTGCACATCGATAAACGAAGTAGTTTGTCACGGGATCCCCGATCCGAACGTTATCCTTAAAGAAGGCGATATCGTAAACGTAGACGTATCGACGATATTGGACGGTTATTTCTCCGATTCGTCAAGAATGTACATGATCGGCGAAATTTCTCCCGAAAAAAGAAAGCTCGTCGAAGTCACAAAGGAATGCTGCGACCTCGGTCTTACAATGGTAAAACCCTGGAACTTCCTCGGAGACATGGCCGATGTGATACACAGGCACGCTCTCGAGAACGGATTTAACGTCGTTATCGATATCGGAGGACACGGAGTCGGATTCGAATTCCACGAAGAGCCTTTTGTAAGCTATGTTACAAAACCCGGAACCGAGATGCTGATGGTACCCGGAATGGTATTTACGATAGAACCCATGATCAATATGGGAACCGCGGCCGTAACGATCGACAAAAAAGACGGCTGGACGGTACGTACCGCGGACGGAAAGCCTTCTGCCCAGTGGGAATACACCGTGGCGGTTACCGAAGACGGATACGAGATACTTACCTGGTAGGAATGATACGAAATTCAGATTGTCAGCGAATAACGTACTCTTTTATATGAAAGGACAGATACTATGTATGATGTGATCATCATCGGTGCAGGCGTTATAGGAAGCAGCATCGCCAGATATCTTTCAAAATACAGACTGAACATTGCCGTGCTCGAGCGCTCTTCCGATGTGTGCGAAGGCACGTCAAAAGCCAATTCCGGCATTTGTCATGCAGGATATGACGCAAAGACCGGAACCCTCAAGGCAAAGCTCAATGTCCGCGGATCAAAGATCATGGAAGGACTTTCCAAAGATCTCGGCTTCGGATACATCCGCTGCGGATCGATGGTACTCTGTTTTGATGAAGCCGACAGGGGAAAGCTGAACGAGCTTTATGAAAGAGGGCTTGCTAACGGAGTTGAGGAGCTTAAGATCCTTACCGGCGACGAGGCCAGAGAGATCGAACCCAACTTAAGCAGCGAAGTTAAATATGCGCTTCACGCCCCGACCGGTGCGATAGTCGATCCTTTCGGCCTTACCGTTGCAATGGCCGAAAATGCCGCCGTTAACGGAGTTTCTTTTAAACTCAACACGGAAGTTACCGCGATAAAAAAAGAAAACGACATATACAAAATAACCTGCAAAAAACATCCCGATGCGGTCCATCCTGACCATACCGGGGAATACGTCGAGGAGGCTCCGATCGTCATCAATGCAGCCGGAGTCTACGGCGATAAGATCCACAACATGGTAAGCGGTGAAAAGATCGAGATATCTCCCAAGCGCGGAGAATACATGCTCCTTGATACCACAGCGGGATCATTTGTCGGGCGGACGATATTCCAGCTTCCAACCGAAAAAGGAAAGGGTATCCTCATAACCCCGACCGTACACGGAAACCTCCTTGTAGGTCCCACGGCGGAAGATATCGAAGATAAGGAAGATACCGAAACCACATCGGCAGGAATTGCCGAGATAAAGGAAAAAGCTTCCCTCAGCGCACCCGCCGTTCCTTTCCGCGAAGTCATAACCTCTTTTTCCGGATTAAGGGCAAAGCTCGTTAAGAGGACTCATGTCGACAATCTCGAAAGCGAAGATGCGGATAAGGATTTCCTTATCGGGGAAGTTCCCGATTCCAAGGGCTTTTTCGATGCCGTCGGAATAGAATCTCCCGGACTCAGTGCGGCACCCGCCGTTGCGGAATATATCGAAAAGCTCATCTGTGCTAAACTCGCTCCCGCTTTGAAGGAAGACTTTAAGGAAAAAAGAGAACCCATACCGAACTTCAAATGTGCCGATGACAATGCCAGAAAGAAGTTCATTGAAAATGACAGCCTTTATGCAAATGTGATATGCCGCTGCTGTACGGTCACGGAAGGCGAGATCGTAAGAGCCATCCATTCACCGATACCCGCAACGACATCCGATGCGATAAAAAGGCGTACCGGAGCGGGAATGGGCAGATGCCAGTCAGGATTCTGCAATCCGAAGGTAGTCGAGATCCTTTCAAGGGAACTCGGGATCCCCTGCGAAGCCGTATGCAAGAACGATCCGGGTTCCGAGTATCTTATTCCTGAAAAGGAGGCTGAATCATGATATATGATCTGATCGTAATCGGCGGAGGTCCCGCAGGAATGGCTGCTGCCTTAAGCGCCCGCAAAGAAGGGATAAAGGATATCCTCATACTCGAGCGTGACAAAGAACTGGGCGGAATACTGAACCAGTGCATACATTCGGGCTTCGGACTCGGCGTATTCAAAGAAGAACTCACCGGTCCCGAATATGCCCAAAGATATATCGAAATGACTCATGAAGAAAACATAGAATATATGTTGAACACCATGGTCACGGGCGTTCACGGTATCGATGAAGGTTCCGATACCTGCAACGTTACCGCCGTGAATTCCGAAAAAGGTCTCTTTGAACTTAAGTCCCGTGCCGTGATCCTTTCGATGGGCTGCAGGGAAAAATCAAGAGGAGCCCTTAATATCCCGGGTTACAGACCCGCCGGGATCTATTCGGCAGGTACCGCTCAAAGGTACGTGAATATCGAAGGAAAGATGCCCGGAAAAAAGGTCGTGATACTGGGGTCCGGAGATATCGGCCTTATCATGGCAAGAAGAATGACTCTTGAAGGCGCCAGGGTTTCCTGCGTTGCCGAGATCGCTCCTTATTCGGGAGGCTTACGAAGAAACATCGTCCAGTGTCTTGACGATTATGATATACCGCTTCTTTTTTCACACACCGTAACGAAGATTCACGGCAAGAAAAGAGTTGAAGGCGTCACGATCTCAAAGGTGGACGAAAACTACGCTCCCATCCCCGGGACGGAAAAAAACTATGAGTGCGATGCTCTTCTGCTTTCATGCGGACTCATTCCGGAAAACGAACTTTCAAGGGATGCGGGCGCAAAGATGGAGCCTTCGACACAGGGGCCTGTCGTAAACGAAAATCTCGAAACGACCGCAAGAGGTGTATTTGCCTGCGGAAATGTCCTTCACGTTCATGACCTTGTCGATAACGTAACAAAAGAAAGCATCACCGCCGGCCACAAGGCTGCCTCATTCATAAAGAACGGCCTCGGAGAGTGGGGTGAGGCACACCCCGTCAAGGTTCCTTCAAAGGAAAAGAACACGATTCCCGAGGATATGGACCGCAGCTGTCAGATGATCTGTGTCTGCTGTCCCAACGGATGCCTCCTTACCGCAAAAAAGGACGAGGACGGTAACTATTCCGTTACCGGAAATCTTTGCCCCAAGGGCGAGGAATACGCGATAAACGAGATGACAAATCCCGTCAGGAATATCTCATCGATCATGAAAGTCATCGGGGGAAAAGGTCCCGTCGTTTCTTGTAAGACTTCTTCCGAGATCCCCAAGGGAATGATTGCAACGGTAGCAGGCCAGATCGATAAAACTACCGTAAACGCCCCTGTAAAAGTCGGTGACATTCTTATCAAAAACGTTGCGGATACCGGAGTGGACATTGTTGCCACAAATGTGATGGAAAGCATCTGAACCCGGTTTACAAGAATAAAGGAGAAAATTTATGTCAGCATCTGAAGGCACTACACTTAAACTGAATTACAAAAGGACCTTCCTAATAGGATTTGCTTTTTTCGGGATCCTTCTTTTATGGCAGGTATATGATTCCTGGTGCCCCACATTCCTCACCGACATCTTTGCCAGGAGGATGTACGATCTTTCATCCGCCCAGCTTAAAGCCGGTGATCCCGACAAGATCCTTAACGTACAGTGGATAGTCGGTATCATCATGGCCTGCGATAACCTCGCTGCACTTATCCTCCTTCCGATATTCGGTAATCTTTCGGATAAGACAAAGTCTCCGATAGGAAAAAGAATGCCCTTCATCCTAACGGGTACATTCGTATCGGCCGTTGCCTTTCCTTTCATACCGCTTTTCTTCCACTACAATAACGTGGTCGGAATGGTTATCGTGATGTGCATCGTCCTCATCTTCATGATGATGTACAGAAATCCCGCAGTTGCACTCATGCCCGATATCACACCCAAGCCCTTAAGAGCCAAGGCCAACGGTATCATAAACATAATGGGATATCTCGGCGGTGCGTTCGCAACCGTACTCGGAATATTCTTAAAGCTTTCGGATTATATAAATGTTGAAGACTCCGCAAGAAAGATCTGGATAATAGAGATCCCCTTCATCATAGCATCGATCCTCATGGTGATCTCCGCTCTGGTTCTTTTTGCATCCATTAAGGAAAATAAACTCGCCGAAGAACTTAAAGACGAGCTCGCACTCGGTGAAAAGATGGCTGCCATCGAAAATCCCGTTGATGACGATGCTCCGATGTCAAAAGCCAACAGGAACATGCTTCTTGCTATCCTTGGCGCCGAATTCCTCTGGTTCATGGCGGATAACGCTATCGGAACCTATATAGGAAACTATGTTATCTATTACCTTAATTCGGTATCAAGTGCGACCATGATCTTAACGATCGCAGGTGGTGCGGCCAGCGTTGTCGGTTTTGCGACAGCCGGAAACATAGCCGATAAGATAGGAAGAAAATGGACGATATGCACGGGCCTCGGGATCACGGTCGTTTCGATGCTCGTTATGTGCTTCGTATCCCCCACGGGAGTTGTGACAGGTGCAAACGGCGAATATGCTTTCCCTTCGCTCTTATTTGCGGTATGGGCGATCAAGGGCTTCGGAATGGCTCTGGTGCATAACTGTTCGTTCCCTATG
>JAIKZO010000005.1 GCA_024682115.1 Lachnospiraceae bacterium | reverse complement strand
GTAATAAAGAGACCTGAAATCGAGGTTGCTGAATATCACAACACTCTTTTGCGGTATCTCAGAGTAGTCTTCATCCCAATTCATCGTTATTATATCGTAGTAGGAAAGCGAGTTTTCCGAAATATGGTCTGATAAGTAGCTAGCCGAAATGATCACAAGGAAGAACGCCATGAACGATCCTGCTGCCTTAAGTACGTTTTCCTTCGTTACCTTACCGGCGATGATCTCAATAAGACCGAGCGTGAACAGGAACGTTGCCGGTGCAAAGAACCTGTAATAGAAGGTATCCATCGATGAAAAATATCTGATGATAATGAACATTCCGTAATAGATAACAGACGTCATTATAAGTGTTGCGCTTCTTGAAAAGAACTTTGTGTTCCTTATCACATATACCGCAAGCAGTATCACTACGATGATCACGAATGCTGCTCCGGCCCTGGGCTTCAGCGAAGCTATATAAGAAGGCACTTCCGTATGGAACACATTGAATATCTCGGCGATCAGGGCCTTAATAAGGTCATTCGTAAGTGTTGCGTAGTCGTCCCACCACATGCTCCTTGATACGCCCGAGGGCATTCCGTTCCTGATCTTGTTGTTTATAAGGTAAAGCAGGCAGATCACGCCGGATACGGCGCAGGTAACGATGAGACCCGTGATCTTTTTATCAAACAGGGCTAATAACCTTATCTTTCCTGCCGCTTCCTTCCGAAGCGATATAAATTTCCTTACGAGAAGGACCATTATATAGAAGCCGCAAACCCCGAAAAGGAACATGCCGAAATATCTGGTTAGGAAGGCAAGGACGATAAAGCATCCGAGCGCTGCAAGGTCCCTCATCCTTACTTCCTCCCTGTTTACTATCTTTGAAAGGAACAGCGCAAACAGAAGAATGAATATGATGAACGGGAGCTCACTCCAGGAATACCAGTAAAGATACATGAGTCCGAGATTTGTGGCACAAAGGGCGTAGATCCACGCTTTTTTCCCGTATTCAAGGCGGAGCACCAGAAGAAGGATCCCGACCAGAACCATCGAGAGTATCTTGGACGCAAGATAGACCTCCGCACCGGTGATCTTCATGAAAAGTGCGATCAGAGCAGGGTAAAGGATCGGCCAGTTTGCGAACCAGGTATTGTCATACCCGGCAAGCGCATCGTAATGAAATCCGTTACCCGCAGCCATATTCACGGCTTCACGCAGATATCCCGCTGAATCGGCACTTATATTTATGCCTTCAAGATATCCGTTTACGTATATCGAAAGGCAGAACGTGATAAAGAAAAGGACAAGAAGTATCTCGTTTCCGAACCTGAAGACAACACCGTTCTCCCAGAAAGCGCCCGTCTTTTTTAAGACTGTCTCCGGTCCGGATATTATTATCAGAATAAGGATCACCGCAAATGCTATGACTATGAGATATGAATAATAGAAGGTGCTCCCGAACGTAACGGGTTTGTCCGAAACGATGCCCGTGCCGAGCGATATCCCGTGATCGAGCACTTTTTCGTTCCCATCCGCATCCGCGGCAATTACGGATTCCTCAAACGGGAGCACTCTGTTTGTCGCATAAAGCTGGGTTTTTATAAAATACGGATCACAGTCCGAAGGAGAAATCTTAAGGGTATAGGTTTTTCCTTTTTCGAAAAAAGTCTGCGGAGTACCTATCTGATACCATTCACCGACCGATACCGCGGATTCTTCCACATCCGTCGTCCACAGTTCCCCGCTATCATCGCAAAGGGAAAAGCTTATGATCCCCTTTCCGTTGCTTTCGGTATTTACCATGACAGCCCGGAAACTGTCCAAAGTCACATCCTCATAGGCCTTCATTTCAACCTTCAAAAGTCCTCCGTCTCCGGGTTCAACATAAGAAGGACTGTCAAAAAGAGGTGGGTTTATCTCCTTCATCTGATTGGAAATACCCACCTTACAGTTAAGGAGGAACAATGACAGCAAAGCCAACGCTGCCACAGCCACGCTCCCCGTTATCTTAAATATCCTGCTCTTTTTATCGTTCATATATCCTTACGTCCGTCAAAATCCTTCCACACGTATTTTTCATGCTTTTTCAGCTTAAAAAGGATACTTAACGCTTCAAACACATTGCTCGCGTTAAGTCCCGAAGAAGAACCCGCATAATGAATAGGTACTTCGATACAGTTAAGCTTTCTGCAGTAGAATCTAACCTCGGTCTGATACATATGTCCCGTGGACATTATCTCATCCAGGTTCATCCTCTCAAGGATGTTCCTTTGAAAAGCCTCATAACCGCTGGTCATGTCCTTAAGACGCGTCCCGAGCACTACATTCGCAAGGATCGTTCCCCCGCTGCTCAGTATCCTCCGATACAGCGGAAGATCGCTTATGCCTCCTCCTTTAACAAATCGCGACCCCCAGACACAGTCATATCCTTCGTCCAGTTTTTGCATGAATACAGGGATCTGCGAAGGATCATGAGACATTCCTCCGTCCATTTCGATGATCCTGTCCGCGCCGTCCTCCAGAGCTCTTCTGTATCCCTCAAGATAGCAGCTTATGACTCCGGTCGAACCTTTATGAAATATGACCTTCATCCTCGGATTGCCCTCGGCTTTGGTGCGCAGGATCTTTTCGGTATCATCCTTTGAATGATCGTCTATGACCGGATAGTAATACAGATTCTCATAAGGCAGCTGCATGATCATATCAACCACCTTTTCCATAGTGGCTCCTTCATTGGCCACGGGCATCACTATCACGGTTTTTGGCGGATTTTTTATTTCTTCCGGCATTGTGATCTATTTTCCTTCGAATATCGGAGCGAGTTTATTCCGGTATGAACGGTATTTTTCAAGGACTGCAGGTGTTTTTTCCTTTATCTTCTTTATGGCTTCCTCGTCACCCTTTTCCGCCTCGTATCCGGCAAGTTCGAGTTCATATGCCATATCGCCGAGTCCCATGATGCCGACGATCCTTGAAGAACTCTTAAGTGCATGCACCTTTACGGTATAAAGCTTGTAATCACCGGAAGCGGCAAGTCCTTCTATCTCAGATGCATCGGTTTCGATACCATCCCAGTAATCATGGAGCACATCCTCAAGAAGGTCCATGGTTACAGTGTTCTCAAGCGCCTTATCCATATCGAGCTCGGGATCGTTTTTGTAGGCTTCCGTTACCGTTGTCCACTGTGTTGTGTCTGTTCCTGTCTGTGTTGAAGCATTTTCAAATTCATTCATTTTGATCACCTTATCCTTTGGTAGATATTTTACCAGCATTTCTTCAAGTTTATCACCGTTTAACGGTTTTGTCAGATAATCCGTAAAACCGTCTGCGATATATCGTTCTCTTGCGCCTATGACCGCATCGGCCGTAAGGCATATGACAGGGGTTTCCTTATTGAGGTCACCCTCCTGTTTCCTCATTACCTTCAGCGCTTCGGATCCGCCCATTACCGGCATTCTCTGGTCCATAAAGATCAGATCGTATTTTTTCTCTCTGGTCCTTTCAAGGGCACCCGCCGCTCCTGTTTCGTAATCTATCTTTATCTGTGTCTTCTTAAGGAGTCCCTGAACTACCGTGATATTTATAACGGTATCATCTACAACGAGGATCTCTGCATCCGGAGCCTTGAAGCTTTCCCGGTATTCCTCCCGTTCCTGTATCTCTTCCCAGTGCTTTTCACGGAAATTGCCTATCGGCTCTTCGGAAACGATCTCCTGCGGGATCGTAAAACTGAAGGTTGATCCCACACCGTACTTACTATCGACCTCGATCGACCCGCCCATCATCTCAAGGAGCGATCTGGTGATCGGAAGGCCGAGTCCCGTTCCTTCTATGGTATTGTTCAATGAAAGATCCAGTCTGTTGAACCTTCCGAAAAGGTTCGGCAGGTCTTCCTCCTTTATCCCTATACCCGTATCCGATATAGCTACCTTAAGAAGGAGCTGAGATCCGTTTTTCACTCCCTTCACCGATACGCCGATACTGCCTTCCTTGGTATATTTGATCGCATTATTGATCAAATTGATGAAAACACGCCTTATCCTTACTTCATCCCCTATAAGTCCGTCGGGAAGAGTATGATCTATATCCCCCTTAATCTCCAGTCCCTTGGCCTTTATCTTAAAGGCTGTCATATTATATACGTCATTAAGAACACTGCTCAGCTTGTAAGGAGCATTTACTATCTCAAGCTTTCCGGCCTCTATCTTCGAAAAATCAAGAATGTCGTTTATTATGGATAAAAGGTTGTTCCCCGCACTTTCTATGTTATGTGCATAAGTTTTGATGTTGTTATTGTCCGTTTCCCTCAGGATCATCTCGTTCATCCCGAGAACGGCATTTATGGGCGTCCTGATCTCATGGGACATGTTCGCAAGGAATTCGGACTTTGAATTATTGGCTTCATCGGCCCTTCTTTTCTCCTCGGACAGTTCTTCCAGTGTTTTCTTAAGTTTGCGATAGTCCGGGGCTTCCGCGCCGAAGTAGAAGATATAAAGTCCGAGCACAGCCGTGAAATAGTTAAAGAGCACATTTGAAGTGACCATTATCTCAACGAATGTACCCGCCAGCGTAATACCGAAAGCACCTATTCCCGTGATCAGCGCTCTTTTGTTAAGTGTCGAACTCCTTCTGATAAAATAGACCATCGCATATAACATATAGTAAAGTTCGACGCAATAAGTCAGGATGAAATTGGGCACTCCTCCGAGTGCCATGCTGTCATATGTCCCGTCAAGGCCGCGCAACAGGATAAAATAACATATTACCAGCGATATCTCCGAAAGCACGAGAATGATATTGTTTATTACCTTCATCACCGGGAAAGGCGATGATGTCTCCGAAAAGTATCTTTCAATGTACTTGGAAAAGCTGTACAGCAGCAGGATGTTAAAATACAGGCTGAAAAAATAAATAAGGAGGGCAAGCCAGTCGGGCAGATTGAGAAAATCGACATGACGCACGAGATATGCCACGATGCTCAGGGAATTCCCCACAAATACCACGCGTGTAACCTTACCGAATGTATCCTTATCTTTTCTTTCTTCCCCCGCCAGAAGTTTCAGGACAACAATGAGCACCATGTTAAAAGCCAGTGCAGATAAAGATATGAATGTCCCATGCAGGGCTTCGGCGAATTGAATATACATTTATCGTTATACCCCGTTTGGATCGTTGACCGATTTAGTCAAGCTTCGATTTGCCGGTATACAGTTCATAATAGCGTCCCTTATTCTCAAGCAGGTCATCATGATCGCCACGTTCAATGATACGGCCGTGTTCGAGCACCATGATAGCATTTGCATTCCTTACGGTTGAGAGCCTGTGGGCAATAACAAGTGTTGTTCTTGTCGCCATTATCCTGTCCATTCCGTGCTCTATATGTTTCTCTGTTCTTGTATCGACCGAACTGGTCGCTTCATCAAGAATAAGGATCGGAGCTTTTGAAATGGCCGCCCTTGCGATATTGATGAGCTGCCTCTGTCCCTGGGACAGATTTGCTCCGTCGCCCTCGAGCATGGTATCGTATCCGTTCTCAAGACGCATGATGAACGAATGTGCCGAAGCGACCTTTGCTGCTTCTATGACATCTTCATCGGTAGCCGTAAGTCTTCCGTATCTGATATTTTCCATTACGGTTCCGGTGAAGAGATGCGTATCCTGAAGAACCATCGCGATATTGCGCCTTAACGAGTCGCGCTCAAACGCACGAACGGGTATGCCGTCGATCGTTATGCTGCCTTCGTTGATATCGTAAAACCTGTTGATAAGGTTGGTTATAGTAGTCTTTCCCGCACCCGTGGATCCGACGAAAGCGATCTTCTGGCCGGGTTTTGCATAAAGCGATATATCCTCGATAACGATCTTATCAGGAACATAACCGAACGTTACGTCCGTCAGAGTGACCGCACCTTTTACTTCTATATAGTAATAAGTATCATCTTCCCTGAGTATTTCTCCGGGAACACCGGTTTCTTCAAGGAATGAAGCTTCCTTCGATATCTTATAAAGAAGCTTTTCATCCTCTTCTATGATCTCGACCGCATCAGGCACATCTTCCTCTTCGGGCTCGGCATCCATGACCGCAAATACCCTCTCGGCACCCGCAAGAGCGGAGAATATCGTATTCACCTGCATTGCCAGCTGATTCAGCGGCATGGAGAAATGTCTCGAATAATTAACGAAGACCGTAAGACCTCCGACATCGAATCCGCGTGCTACGCATAATACGCCTCCGACCGCTGCCGTAATAGCATATGATATCTGACTCAGATTACCCATGACCGGGAACATTATCCCGCCGAAAAATAACGCGTTGATCTGTTTATTTTTTAAATCCTGGTTTAAGTAATCGAACTCTTCCTTGGCAGCTTCCTCATGGTTGAAAACCTTGACAACACGCTGTCCCTGCATGGTTTCTTCTATATATCCGTTAACCGTTCCTATGGCCGCCTGTTGGAGTCTGTAATACTTTCTCGAGTATGTTGTGATAGTCTTTATCGCAAACATTATGACAGGTACGGTAGCGAGTGTTATTAATGTAAGTAACCAGTTGGTATATATCATCAATGCCAGTGTTCCCGTAAACTGTATAACACCGGATATGAGCTGGACCACCGTGCTGTTAAGCATCTCTCCGACAGCATCCACGTCGTTCGTAAAACGGCTCATTATATCACCGTTCGAATTTGAATCGTAATATCTTATCGGAAGCTCTTCGAGTTTGTCAAAAAGGTCTCCCCTTAACTTTTTGATGGCGTTCTGCGAGATATTGATCATTATCCTTGACTGAAGATACTGGGTAAACGCTCCGCAGGCATATATCACGGCCATTACCAGGATCCCCGAAAGGAGCTTTCCGACGGTCGCGTCTTCGTTCGTAAGGTTATTGATGATCGGACGGAGCATATACGTAGCTGCAAGCGAAAGCAAAGTGCTTCCGATCACGCACATGAACACTACAAACAGCTTAATCTCATTTCCCGCAAGGTATCCCAAAAGCCTCTTTACCGTTGCTTTCGAGTTCTTGGGTTTTCCGGTGGGCATTCCTCTGCCCGGTCCGGGTCCTCTTCCCCTTCCGGGACCGCCCTTTTGTCCGTCTCCCGCAGCCTTTGCCATATCCGCGATCATTTCTTCGTCGGATCTCGGCTTCAGTTTTGCTTCATATTTCTTTTGGAGGAAAGACAGTCTTTTTTCGTCCATCATGCGGTCTCCTCCTTATCCATCTGTGAATAGTATATTTCCTTATACGCCTCGCAGCTTTCAATAAGCTCATCATGTGTTCCGGTCGCGACGATCTTTCCTTCATCCATGACGACGATCATATCAAGATCCTTTACCGAACTGAT
>JAIKZO010000151.1 GCA_024682115.1 Lachnospiraceae bacterium | reverse complement strand
GCTTGCACTACTTGGGCTGGTCGAAAGACCCGGGTCCATCGACTTGGTGTGGGTGTCCCACACCTTTTTTATGTCAGGAGTCTGTAATGCGGGAAATTAGCATCTTCATCGATGAATCAGGAGATTTTGGCGAATATAACTACCATTCTCCGTATTATATTGTGACTATGGTTTTTCACGACCAGAACAATGATATTTCATCTGCTCTCGTCTCTTTAGAAAACGAGTTAAGTTATCTCAACTACCCTCACCATTGTCTTCATGCCGGACCCATCATTCGAATGGAACAAGAATTTAAGGATGAAGACATTGTTATTCGAAGAAAACTCCTCATGAGAATGATGGGATTCATCCGCAAGATCAAGATCAAACACAAATCATTCTATATTGAGAAGAAACATATAGAAGATATAACTGATGCTACCGGAAAGCTCTCCAAACTGATCGGAACATGGGTTAAAAACAACCTGGAAACTCTTTTATCCTATGATATCGTGAAGATATACTATGATAACGGCCAGGTTGAATTATCAATAGTCCTCGCCTCTGTATTCAATGTTTTGCTACCAAATGTAGTTACCAAAAAGGTTATCCCATCAGATTACCGGCTTTTTCAAGTTGCTGATTTCATCTGCACCATGAAACTTACGGAATTGAAGGTCGAAAACCACAATATGTCCGTTCAAGAAAAACGCTTCTTCGGCGGCGAAGATGGGGTTGAAAAAAATTATCTGAAAGATCTCAAAAAATATGAACTCAACTAAAGTATTCCCTCCTCATTTTGAGATCGCTTCATTTGATTTTGCTTCTTCCGGTGGCCTTATGCCGTCCTCGGGTTCATCCGTAAAGTTGAGCGTGCTAAGGTCAATAACCTGATCCACCTCCATCTCCGGCTTCACCACCAGATGTCCGCGTGTACTCACATATTTTTCTATATCAAACTCGTTCTTCTTATCGAAGTCCGAGAGATATCTGTACTGGGGATGCTGCGTGATATCGTATTTATCCGATAAAAACGGTCTTACGCCGCGGATACGCAGGATACACTTGCCGCCGTCCATGACCGCGATCTCATCCTGGCTCATAAGCTCGTGCGCCAGCTTCTGATAATTGGTCCCGTAAGATGGTGACTGACCCCTGGTATCCGAGGTATTGAACAGATCGATTGTTTCCTTTCCCAGCATCTCCGACAGTTCCTTAAGCGTTGTCTTTTCACTTCCACCCAGGAACAAAAGTGTATCGCAGTTGCCTTCGATCGTATCCGCCGCATCCTTATACAGGGTCTTTAACTGGCTTTTCGCCTGCAGGATGATCGCCGCCGATATCTCACGGGACCGGATCGTTGCGATCAGCTTATCCCACTTGGGTATCAGTCCGATGTTTGCAAACTCGTCCAATAGAAACCTTACATGGATCGGCAGCTTTCCGTTATACACGTTATCCGCAAGATCGCAGAGCAGGTTAAACATCTGCGTGTACAGGATCGATACCATGAAGTTAAAAGTATCGTCCGTATCGGAGATGATGACAAAAAGCGCCGTATACTCCGTTCCGATCTTATCCAGCTCCATTTCATCATATCTTGTCATCTCCCGAAGTTCCTCGATATCAAAAGGGGCAAGGCGCGCGCCAGCGCTTATAAGGATCGACTTGGCCGTTTTGCCTGATGCTAATTGTCAATAGTTTCTTGTACTTTTTCTTGTGGAAATGCCCGAAAACCGCCCTAAATGTAGGCATAGAAAAAGGATCGGATTTTGCTCCGATCCCTTGCTAAAAGAGTACATGATCATTTAAGAATCTGCCATACAGGATACTGCCTTGATCCCTCACGCTTAATATATCCTTTGTCCTTAAGCGAATCCAACGCCCTTTGAACGGTTCTGACCGTTTTTGAGATCTTTTCGGATATTTCCTCTCTGGAAGAGTCCGGTTTCTGCTTTAATATCGCATATACCGCCTTCTCCGTTCCGTTCAAAGTGACATCCAAAGTGACATCCAAAATGTCACTTTGAGAGTCACTATGAATTTTATTGCGGTAGATGATAAACTTAAATCCATTCCTCGTGTTTTCGTAAGAATACTTTACATTCGCATCTTTACATAAACTGTC